>JAYVYS010000924.1:0-4709 GCA_043784005.1 Isosphaeraceae bacterium | reverse complement strand
CGCGTTGATCGCGCTCGGCCTGGTTGTCCCGGCGGTCCTCGGCCCTGCGCTCGCGAGGGCTTGGTGCGAGGGACGGGAACCCGCCAAAAAACGAATCGGCGACGCCCTCACGGGCCTCTGGTCACTGAGTCTTCCCGCCGCGGTGGGGATCGGAATGACTTCGGACCGCTGGATGCTTTTGATTTTTGGCGAAGCGTACCGCAACGGCGGCCCGTGGCTCGCATTGGTGGCCGCGCGGCTCCCCTGGCTCTTGACCGCGAGCTTCGCGCAGACGGCCCTGGTGGCGTGTCGTCGCGAAAAATGGTCGCTCCGTTTGGCACTTGGACAGCTCGTGCTCGCGGCTTTGATCTTCCCTCCGGCCCTCTATCTCGCAGGGCCTTGGGGTGTGGGCTGGGGGTCTCAAGTCGTGGAGATGGCGGGCGCGATCGCGGGCTGGGCGATGTTGGCCCGGCTCGGGATCGCACCCGGGCTCAACATCACGATCGGCAGGGCGTTCAAAGGATGCCTTGCGATGGTGGTGGTGTGTAGGTTCACGCGGGAAGAATCACTCACCACGATCGTGATCGCGGGGGCGGTAGCTTATGGGTTTGTCTGGTGGATTAGCCGACGTCGCCTTGTTCTTTTGCCTCTGGAGAGTCACGCATCATGACGTCAGGACTTTCGATCAGTGACCCCGCCTACTTCGATCGACTCGCGGACATCGAAACCCGGCACTGGTGGTCACGCGGGGTCTGGCAGCTTGGTGCTTACTGGCTCGACACGGCACTCGCCGGGAAATCCGACTTGAAAGCGCTCGACGTGGGATGCGGTACCGGCCAGACCGCCCTTCGACTCGCCGCGCGCGATGAGATTCAGGAAGTGATCGGGCTCGACCCCAGTCCCGACGCTCTGAAACACGCGCGAGGGCGTCATGATTTCCCGTTGGTTCGCGGCTCGGCGACCGCTCTGCCTTTTGAGGATCGGCACTTCAACGTTGTCACCTGCTTCGATGTTTTCCAGCATCTTGGCCTCGGGCAAGATCGTCAAGCCGCTCGCGAAATCGCGCGCGTGTTGACTCCGAAAGGCCTGGCATTAGTCCGTTCGAACGCTCGGGGATGGTCGGGAGACGATTCGACCTACCAACTCAAAGGTCTGGTCGAGGTTATGGAGACCGCCGGATTCCACATCCGCCGAGCGAGCCTTGCAAACGCCCTCCCGGCGCTCGCTCAAGAGCTTCGGGGCAGCCTCAATCGCTGTTGGAGACACGATTCCCATCAATATGGCCATCCGTCAGGCGGCGGCCTTCAAATCCAGGTCCCCTCTCCCCCCGTGAATGCAGTGTTGGGAACCATCGCGGGAGCCGAGGCCTGGTTGGCCGGTCGAGTCGGGCTCAAACTTCCGTTCGGACACAGCACGCTCGTTCTCGCCGAAATGCCGGGTTGAGGGTGACAGGATCGCAGAATTATGGTCTTTTGCACGTGGCATGTGCCTGACACGGACGTCAGCGGGGGCCGCGCGCGATGAGGATCGGGATCGACGGAGGTTGTCTGGCCAACCGGCGCGGATTCGGGCGGTTCGCTCGACAACTGCTCCGGGCATTGGCCGAGAGCGATTCCCCTCACGAATTCGTCGTCTTCGTTGACCGACCTTCGGCCGCGATCGTCGATGTTCCCTCCCGGTTTTCCACGTGCATCGTTGAAGTGGGCGAGGCCCCAAGTAAGGCCGCCTCCAGCAATGGACGAAGGTCGATTGGCGACATGTTCGCCATGACCCGTGCGGTTGCCCGGGCAAATCTTGACCTCATCTACTTTCCCGCGACCTACAGCTTCTTCCCGGTCTGGGGTGTCAAGAGGGTCGTAGTGACGATGCACGACACTCTCGCACTCGCTCACCCTGAGCTTGTCTTTCCGAACTGGAAAGGGCGAGCGGCGTGGACCTTGAAAGAACACGCCGCCGCGCGAATCGCCGACAAAATCCTTACCGTTTCCGAATCCGCTCGGCGTGATCTTCTCTCCTGGTTCCGTCTCCCGGCCGACCGCGTGGACGTCCTGACGGAGGGTCCCGAGGCCATTTTCGGACCCAGGCCCGCCGGTCCCGAATCGGACCTGGCACTCACGAAGCACGGTCTTTCGGGAAACGACCGCTTTCTACTCTATGTCGGCGGGTTGAGCCCTCACAAGAACCTTCCGCGGCTGATCGAAGCCTTCTCCAGAACTGGGCTCGCGGGGGAAGGGGTCAAGCTCGTGATTGTCGGCGACACGGGTGATGTTTTTCACACGCATGTTCCTTTTTTGAGAGCGACAGTCACTCGCCTCACGCTTGAAAACGCCGTGCTTTTCCCGGGGTTCGTGCCCGATGAGGATCTTGTTTATTTCTACAATCGTGCGGAGGCCTTGGTGCAACCGTCGTTGATGGAAGGGTTCGGGCTCCCTCCCGTCGAGGCGATGGCCTGCGGGACCCCGGTGATTTCAAGCACCTCAGGCTCGTTGCCGGAAGTGATCGGCGACGCGGGCCTCTTTTTTGACCCGGTCGACGTACTGGAGATGTCGCGGACTTTACGGGCGACCTTCGATGATCCGGCCGTTCGTCCTCTCCTGTCCGCGAATGCGAGCCGACGTGCTGCCCTCTTTACCTGGAAAGAGTCCGCCAGCCGCCTCCTTAAGTGCTTTGACGGACTTGACCCCGCAGGCTCGCTTCAAAAGAGGTCGGCATGAAATTCTGCATGCTCACCACATTCTTCGGGGCGCACAGCTTCGGCGGTGACGCGGCGTTCGTCGACCGCCTCTCGCGTTCGCTCGCTGGTCACGGCCACGAGGTACACGTCATTCACTGTCGCGACGCCTTTGAGGCCTCGCGCGGACTTCAGACACCCCGACCTTATCAACCGCACCCCCGCGTGGTGTCGCATGGGCTTGAGAGTCCGTTTTCGGTGCTCTCGCCGCTGGCGACGCACCAGACCGGTTTGCCTCTCTTCAAAGCGCGAGAGATCCGCCGTCTTTATCGCGAGATCGGGCCGGACGTCGTTCACTTCCATAACCTCTCGCTGATCGGCGGGCCGGGACTTCTCTCAGTGCCCGCTCCGGGAGCCGTGAAGTTGATGACAACCCATGAACATTGGCTCGTCTGCCCATTGAGCGTGCTCTGGAAGCACGATTCGGGGGTCTGCGAGACTCCTTCGTGTACGAGTTGCTGCGTCCAAGCACGTCGGCCTCCCCAGTTCTGGCGTAAAACCGCACTCCTTCCGCGTTCTTTACGTCATCTGGACGCTTTGATCTGCCCGAGCCGTTCCACCCAACGTGAACATCGACGTCGGGGGATCACCGCGCCCACGGTTCACCTTCCCTATTTTCTTCCCGACGCCTATCCCGAAGGTCCCCTCGCGCCGACGCCGCGCTTTGACCGGCCTTATGTCGCGGCGGCAGGCAGGCTCGAAAAGATCAAAGGCTTCGAAGACGCGATCGACGCCATCCGAAGGTTACCGCATATCGACCTACGGATCGCGGGCTCGGGGGCGCACGAGGCGTCGCTTCGTGAACGAGCGCGGGGTGCGACGAACATCCACTTCGAAGGTCGCCTCGACTCGTCACAGGTGGCCGCTCTCTTCCGAGGGGCCGCCGCCGTGGTCGTCCCTTCACGGGTCTTTGAGACGTTCGGCTATGTCGTGCTCGAAGCCTTTGCGGAAGGAACGCCCGTGATCGTCCGCGACCTAGGCGCATTGCCTGAGTTGGTCGCGCTGAGCCACGGAGGACTCGTCTTCGAAGACATCGACGGCCTGGTCCGCTCCATCGACCGGATCATCCGCGAACCCGGCCTCCGTCGCCGGCTCGGTTCCAACGGGCTCGCCGCGCGAAAAGGGATCTGGTCGGAAACCGTCCACCTGGCTTGCTACCTCGATCTCATCGCAGAGCACCGCCGCTCTCGGCGACTCAGAAAAGATCAGGCTCATCCGCTCATCCCGCCTCCTCGGTTGAACAACAACACAGCATGGCAAGCCGAGTCGACGCGCGAACCACAAACTGTGTAGCCAACAATCACACATTCGTGGATTTTCTGAAGAAGAACGCGCGGCCCTCTCGTTACGATAGTAATGAAGGATGACGAGCCTCGCTCGACAAGAGCTCTTTGTCGGGGCGGCGGAGAAACAAAACGCGACCGCGTTTCGGGACATGCTGGTTGGGAGCAAATCACGGCGCGTCGTTGGGCTCTTTGACAATTTGTACCCTACCGAAACGAACCCGTTTTCAAACTTTGGCTTCGACTTCGACGTTAGCACGAGCGGGTGTCGCCAATTTGCCGAGCGCTCCTGAACTGAAATGGACGCCGCGCCAAACGAAGCCGCCTCACTAATTCGCACGGTCAGAAGCTATGTGTTTTTTGGACCGATCATCGTCAAGTCAAACACCATCGTCGAGACTCTGTTCACACGCCCGATCGGTGAGGGTCTCTAGACTCCGTCGCTCCTCGATCATACGAGCAGTCGATATCACCGTTTCTGGACCACTTCTTACGGTTCCATCCCATCATCTAGGGGGAAAAGCTCAGAGCCGAAGATGACGGGGTCGGGAGACCCGCGCCGATTGCCGGACCTGCGGCGATCATTGATCGTGGTGTGGCCTAGCGTGACAACGAACTGAAACCCCGGCGCGAACGAACTCAAACCCCGGCGCGAACGAACTCAAACCCCGGCGCGAACGAACTCAAACCCGGGCGCGAACGAACTCAAACCCGGG
>JAYVYS010000923.1:0-2223 GCA_043784005.1 Isosphaeraceae bacterium | reverse complement strand
ACGGCCGGTAGTACGAATCTGAGCGGGTCCTTCTTGACGTTCTGCCTCGACGATGTGCAGCGGGTGACCTTCGAAGGCGGCGAACAGTTCCCCGTCACGCCCATGCCTATCAGTGCGTTGACGGACGGTACGACAACCATATCCACCGACCGCTCCGGTCGGATCGCCTACCTGTATAACCACTACGGAAACGCATCACTCTCAAATATTCAGGGCCCCGCCCTTCAACTCGCGATCTGGGAGCTGCTCTACGATACAGGGGCGACGGCCGACTTCTCGTCCGGAAATTTCCACGTCGTCGGCCCTGTCGCCCCGACGACCCAAGCTCAGCTCGACCAGGTTACCACACAGGCCACCTCTTACTTCGACGAGTCGACGGGAAAGAGTGAGACCGCGATTTTGCTTCGAGCCACAAGCGGACTCAACGGTGGTTTTCAATCGATGATTGCCACCGGGAGCTTTGACTTTAACAACGGCCTGGTCAACGATGACAATCTTCATAATTCAAGCCTGTCCGGCTTTGTGTACTGCGATCACAACAATAACGGCGCGAAAGACGCGGCCGACATGGCGATCCTTGGGGTGAGAGTGACCCTGACCGGAACCGACTCAACAGGAGCTCCGGTTGGATTGGTCACCACAACCGACGCCACAGGTGCGTATCACTTCCTGAACCTCAACAAAGGTGTCTACACAATCACCGAGACTCAGCCTGCCGGCTACATCCAGGCGACCAACACGCAAGGCACCCCCGGCACGGGGACGGTCATCGGTGATTCAATGGTCAACATCACACTCAACGCCGGAGTGAACGGTCAAAATAATGACTTCGGCGAGCGCGGAAAGCCTGTCGGGCTCGACAACCTGAAACTTTTGGGCATCCACCACCAGCAGTCGCAAATTGTACTCAAGTTTAACGGCGCCCTTGACGCTTCATCCGCCCGGAACACGGCCAATTACACCTTGACGGCTCTCGGGAAAGATCAACGACTGGGAAGCGCGACCAACCAACGGGTGCAGGTGAGCCAGGCCGTCTACGACGCCGAGAACAACACCGTAACGCTGACTCCCATTCATCACGTCAACATCCACTATCACTACCTGTTGACGACCAAGCTCGCCCCCGCGAACGATTGCGCTCCTCCTGTCAATACGGTCAGCGTGTTCGGGAGGGCGGCGGTTCCGGTCTTCAACATTCACGGAGTCGTTAAGCCCGCTCCAGCGATGCTCGCTTGGGAAGTTGAGCGCGATCATCGCGTCGTCACAAACGCTCTCAACGCTTATGCGAAGAACACCGCGCATGACTTCAAGGTCGCGAAATAACGCGATGATCTGAGATCCGCGATCACCGCCAATTCGAACCGGTTCGGGGAATGCCTAAGTGGCGTTTCCCGGACCGTTCGCATTTTAAGGGCGACTCGCGCATCATGAAACGATAATAACGATGGGGTGTCTCGTGGAACGGTGTTCAAGCTGAGGTGGATCAAATGAAAAACCTCTCAGGCATTCTGAGTCTGAGTCTGTTCCTGATGATCGGGTCTGCGAAAGATTCTTGGACACAAGAAACACTTGGCCTGAAGTTACCTCCTGGATTCCGAGTCTCGGTCTACGCGGATGAGTCGCTCGCCAACGACACCTACGCGATGACGCTCGACGCCCGGGGTCGGGCGGTGGTCACGACTCGAGGTGTGATCAAGACCCTTCATCACAATGGTGTGACGGGCAAGGCCGACCGATCTACCGTATTCGCCAAGACGGAAACCGGAGCGATGGGCCTTTGTTTCGATGGAAACACTTTGCTTTATTGCGGGGACGGCTGGCTGTCTCGCCTTCAAGACACGAATGGCGATGGCAGTGCCGACGGTGCCGCCGAGCACATTCTCCCCCTCACTTTCACCGAGCACGGCGGACATGCGATTCGAAAAGGCCCCGATGGATATTGGTATGTGATCGGCGGCAACGACAGTGGAATCGGTTCCGGACACGCCACGTTGCCTGGTTCACCCGTGAAGACGCCTGAGGCGGGAGCGATGTTGCGGCTGACTCCCGACCTCAAGGGGAGTGAAGTCATCTCGCAAGGCTTTCGCAACCCCTATGATTTCGACTTCAATCCCGCAGGCGAGATGTTCACGTATGACAGTGACGTCGAACGCGACATCTTCCTTCCCTGGTACGCTCCGACGCGGGTGTACCATGTCGCCATGGGTGGCCACCACGGTTGGA
>JAYVYS010000922.1:0-5246 GCA_043784005.1 Isosphaeraceae bacterium | reverse complement strand
GCATTCCCACGGAGACCGTGGGAACGAGTGTGAAGCGTCGACTGACGACCCCTTTTCATGCGGTCGCGTGTCCAAAGGGACATGATGATTCGTAGGGAGGGCACCGCCTGCCAAGGTCGGTCCGGGTTGAACAGGTCGGTGGGCGATGCCCACCCTACGATTCCTCGTAAACATCGATCTCGCTCCTTCGCTCACTCACCCGCCGGGGTGCGTTCGAGCCGGTTGAAATATTCATCAAGCCCCGCGCGAAACTCTTCGGGAAGCGTGGGCCCGGAATCTCCGGTCGACTGTGAGACGCCTCGGTCTTCACGCACTTCCTTTTCGTTCTGGCCGACGCCGAGCAAGGCGAGGGCCGAATCCGTGGTCGTGCCACGACCGCCGCCGCCGGGGTTCGCTCCGCCGCCTCCGCCCCCCTTGGGATTGATCCGTTTCGACTTCAACAAAAGCTCGATGGCTTCGGTCTCCGCCGCGATTGCCGGGTTGCCGGTCTCCGGCTTCGCGAGGATCTCGCGGGCCTCGTCCATCACCCCGGCCACCCGGCCGAGCAGGTTAAGCTCATAGCCAAAATTCGCGTCGGCCTCGGGAAGTTCCTTGATCCGTTCGATCACCTTCTCCACGCGAGTGAAGAGCCCCTTTTGAGTCTCCGAGAGCTTACCGGCCTGCTTGCCGAACTCCACGGAATCAAGGCCCGACTTCGCCTGCTGGGCGACTCGGGTCTCCTCGCGTAGATTGACTTCGCCTTCGAGGATCTGAAGCACTTCCAGCACGATCGACGGGGGCAGGCTGTTCTTGGACTTGCCGCCGGGGCACTGGCCGCTGTTGGCGGGATCGACAAGGTCTTCGGCCCAACGGTCGAGCGTGTCGGACCAGTATTCGCATTGGGCCATGGAAACGCCGTGCTCTTTGCGGACATCGTCGCCAAGCTGACGGAGCCCACCGATCACATCGACGGTTCGCATCTCATCGAGCACCGCCTTGAACTGGGCGAATCGCCGCCGTTCAAAGTAGGCGGACATATCGTCCATGATCAACGAGACGTCTTGGCTCCCCTTGACCTCTTGATCCGAGAGCGCGGCGAGGTTGCGGGCGGCGTTGCCGATGACACGAGTTTGGGCGACGCCAAACGCATCACCGACGAAGTCGCCAAGCCGCGTCGCGACCTTGAGCTGAGTTCGCGAGGCGGCCTTGAGTCGCTTTACCAGGGTGCTTCCCTCCAGGTTCGCAAGCACCTTGTTCAGTTCGTCGGAAATCTTCTCGAACTCCGCGAGGAGGTCTTGCTGCTGCGTCACGGCCTCGTCGACGGCTTCGGCGGGTGGGGGAGGCGGCGGGCCATCCTTGCCCCCTTTGCCGATCAAGGTCGTCTGGGCCAGGGTCAACCTAGGGGTGGAGGGATTCTTCTTCGCCGCGGGTCCGTCTTCCTTTTTCTCCTTGTTCGGAGAATTCTGGTTCGATTCGACGTCGGCCACTTGAGGTACCGAGGTGGGAGGATTGTTCTTCTTCATCTCGGGCGACTTGCCGCCTCCGGCACTCGCGCGGGTCTCTCCGGCCTTGGGGGCCCTGTTGCCGGTCTTGTTCTCGGCGAGATTGGGTGCCTGCGCCGCTTCCTTCAGCAGGTCGGCGACTGATGGCATCCGGGTTCCCGAGATGTCTTTCAAGATTTGCAGCATTTCGGCCCATCGCTCAAGGTGTCCGACACCGATTTCCGGGTTCCGCGCGGCCTGCTTGACGAGGTCTTCGCCGGACATGACGAGATTTGAGAGCCTGCGACCATTCGCACGCTCGGCGGAGGCCTGATTCTCGATCTTTCGGCGCGTTTCGGGACGGTCGAGATCTTCACCCGACAACTCGCGAAGCCGCTGGTTGGTCTCGAACAGTTGCTTTTCGCGGTCGCGCACTTCCAGAGACTGCCTGTGCCACTTGCTGAGTTGAGCCGTCACCCAGATGGCGTGTTGCTCGGCGTTCAACACATAAAACAAGTAAGTGGGCGAATAGACACGAGGACGTCCGGGAAGGTAATCCTCGGCAAAGACACGTACGTTGATCGGCTGGGGCTCGATCCCGAGCGTTTTGGCGGTGAAGGTGCCGTCGAGGTCGAGGTTCTCTTTGTCGTTGCCTCCAGCGGCAAGGAGCTTTTCGCCCTCCGCGGGGGTGGCGATCAGCGGGTTGTCGAGGCCGTGCCATTCGATGCCGACACGTTTGATCCCGAAGTCGTCCTGAACGTGAACCTTGAAGCTGAGTTGTTCGGTATCGAGCAGAACCTTCGTCCTCGGCAGATTTTCGCATGCCAACGTCGGCGCTTCGTCGTCACGGCTAGCGACCGAGAGAGTGAACGGCTCCTTGCCCGCGAGCCCGAACTCATCTTCCCAGCGGAAGATCAACCGCCGAGGACCATCGACGACGACCGCATTGCTTGTCACAGTCGCCCCTTTGGGCGTTCGCGGCTGATCGTCGACCTTCGCCGAGGAGAGGATGCGGCTTGCGGTGGCGGAGAATGTGGCCTTGGAGCCTTTCACAAGCGAGACAGCGCCTCCGCGTACGTCTTTGGGCTTCTCGCCGGGGAGGCCGAGGTAGTCGGGCAACAGGACTGACGCGACGACCGAGGTCAGTTCGGGACGGAGCGTCGGGACAATCTTCACGCGCTGGAGCCAATCACCGACGCGGACTTCCAGCTTCGCCGGACCGATCAAAGGCGGCAGAGCGAAGGCGTAGCCTTGGTCTTTCAAGGGAGCGGCGACCGTGGGCTGCCCCTCGATCAGGGCCTGCGCTTGCTTCGGACTCCACTCCGTTCCGGTTTTGAGCTTGGCCGTTGCGGTATAAGGCTCTCCGTGTGCGACGATCAATCGATCAGGCAACGCCGAAACGGCGGCGAAGGTATAGCGCGGGGTGTTTCGCCAAGGGGCGGCGAGGCGTGACCAGGCGTTAGTGGCGGCGGCGGGATAAATGGTGAAGAACGCAATCGCGATCGCCGCGGGGACAGTCGCGAGAAAGGCCCAAAGTTTGTGGCGAGGATTAGGCACGGCGTCTCGGAAATCCCGCTTGGCGGCCGTCTCGGCCACCTGGTTCACGGCCGCTTCGCAGAGCGCCCGCGAACGCGCCTGTTCCGAGTCGCTATGGACGAGTTCGATCACGCCGAGAAGCTCATCACCGACGTGAGGATGTTTACGCGACAGCAAGCGTGCGAGTTGATCCTGGCGACGGTTCCGCCAGACCCATCGATAGAGTCCTAAAGGCACGGCCGCGCAGAAAAGGGCGGCGGTGCAAAAGAGGGCGAGGCGAGGCCAGCCCGGCGTATCCCAGAGCCGGTCGAGCGTGAACATCAGGAGGAACGCCATTGTGATACCGAAAGCCGCCGCGCAGGCCGCCTCCGCCATCTTGACCGACCATACATGACGGCGAAAGTCTTGCAGTTGGTTCTGCAGCGACTCAGGCAATTCCAACCGACTGTCCGTTCGGGCGAGGCTCATAACTGACCTCACATAAAGATGCGGTTGACCGACGTCTATTGAGTCATGGGATTGGGATCGTCGATGGCTGATGCCACCGACCGTGTTGCCTCAGTTGAGATTTTTCGAACGACGACTTGCAGTTCCTTCGACTTCTGTCCCACCATCATACGAGACCGATCGCTTTCCGTCCTATCCAGAAAACGCTCAAGAGTGTGATCAGGCCAAATGCCGCCACCGGATTGCTCCAGAGCTGGACTCGGCGGACCGATGGCGGAGGTTCCGGCAACTCGGAAAGGGTCCGCATCACCTCATCGATTTTTTCGGGCTCGACGACCTTTCCGCGGGTGACCCTGGCGAGTTCTTCCATGACTTCCGGCCGCGAAGGCCTGCCGAGTCGTTCCGCCGAAACGCCTTGAACGAAGAACGAGGTCTCTAGGGTCGAGCCGGTTTGCTGGCAGACCAAAGTCACGGAATGTTTGCCAGGCTCTTTGGGGGTGAAGCGCCCCGTGTATTCGCCCCATTCGTCACCCAAGCCGGTGAACCGCACCACCTCGGCCTTGCCGGAAGGGGCGGTCACACGTGCGGAGACGTTGCCACCTCGCAAGGGTTCGCCACCGCGATCCATCACGTTCGCGTGCAACGTCAGCGTCTGATTCATTTTGGGCTGGTCCGGTACATAGTACAATCGCATGGTCTCGCCCTTGGCCATGTTTCGCTGATACGCCATCCAGCGCACCACTTGGCCCCAGAAGCGATAGTGATACTTGTCCTCGACCCCCTTCCGCCAACGCCAGGCACCATCCGTCCCCATGAACAAGACTTTCCCGGCCCCGAACGTACGGGTGACGAGCAGCGGCAGCCGACCGTATTCGTTGGAGACATCCTTATGAACGGCCAAGACATCGGTTCCCGCCTTGGCTCGTAGGGCGGGAGCGTACCATTGGAAGCCGGGCAAGCCTTCCCAAACCTCAGCGTTGTCGTCCTCGGTGTCGGCGAGTTTGGTGAGCAAGCTGCGGCGGCCGATCTCGGTCAGCTCGAAATGATTGGGAGTCCGCGAACCCCATCCCGCTTGCTGACTCGAATCGAGCACAACGGGGTTCAAGTCGCCGAGCGCTGTCTCTTGCAATGAGAATTGGCGTCCTTGAAGGCCCGGCATGAACACGAGCCCACTCGCCTGGTGTTCGACGATCCCCTTCAAGAGCCGGCATTGCTCAGCCGTGAGTTGCCCGTCGTCGAGCCCGACATCACCCAGAAACACAACGTCGAACTTGGATAACTCGTCCAATCCCGCGGGGAACTGCTTGATATAGTCTTTGTTTCCGCCGCCGACCTTGGTCAGTCCGGGGTGGAACAGTAGGCAAGAGACCTCAACACCGGGATCACGAGACAGTGCGTTTCGCAGGTAGCGATATTCCCATCGCGGATACGACTCAATCACCAGCACCTTGAGTTTTTCCTCGCGGATCGCAATCGGCGCGGACATCTTGTTGTTGTCGGGAAGAGTTTCGTCGGGCTGTTTGGGGACATCGAGCGTAAGCGTGAAGTCGCCGGTCGTCTTGGGTTTCCAGACAACCGCGTCGCTCGTCCGACCCATCGGCGCGATCCGCACTTCTTTAGTAACCTCGTCGCCGTCTGAAGTTCGCAGCGTCACGGTTGTGACATGCTCGCGCGGAAGTGAGCTTTCGATGGTGAACGGCACCCGGACCGACTTTCCCGCCACGCCGAACGTCGGCGCATCCAGGCTCAAGAGTTCCACGTCGGGCAATCGCGTCGGGCTACCGACGGAGACGGCGAAGATGG
>JAYVYS010000921.1:0-6587 GCA_043784005.1 Isosphaeraceae bacterium | reverse complement strand
GACCCGAATTCCACGACACGATTACGACACCACGCCCGCCGTAGACGCGAGACGTAGCCCATGAACTCGGCAAACCGTTTCAAGTTTTCCGTGATGTTCTTTCTCGAGTACGTGATCTGGGGAGCGTGGTTGCCGCTCCTGGGTCTCTACATGGGAGACTATCTCAAGTTCGACGGCCTGGAAAAAGCCTGGGTCTTTAACGCCTTCGCAATCGCGTCATTGACGGGCATTTTCTTCGGCGGCCAGCTTGCGGACCGCTACTTCTCGCAGGAAAAATTCCTGGCCGTCAGCCATCTGCTTGGCGGTCTCGCGATGTTTGGTCTGATTTACGCCAAGACGTTCTGGCCCTTCCTCGGCTTGATGCTGCTCCACTGCTTCTTTTACGTCCCCACGCTTTCGGTCACCAACGCGATTGCATTCGCGAATTTGAAAGATGCCCAGAAAGAGTTTGGATTCGTGAGGCTATGGGGGACGATCGGTTGGATCGCGGCAAGCTGGCCGTTCATCTTCATTCCGATCGACTGGACCAAAGTGCCGACCATGGCCGCCGCGGGGGGTTTTGTGGCATGGCTGGGTAAGGCCCTTTCGCCCGACGTTCTTAAGACTGGGCCTGCAATGGAAGGGGCGCTTACGGGAACGTTCGTCGTCGCGGGGATTGCTTCACTCCTTCTGGCGGCGTTCTGCTTGATCCTGCCCAAGACTCCTCCCAAAGAAAACAAAGATTCGAAATTCGCGCCTTTCGAGGCCATCAAGCTGCTGGCCGTGCCCAGCATCCTCGTGCTCTTCGTCGTGACGTTTTTCGACTCCCTCGTTCACTACTGCTACTTTTTCTGGACAAGCTCGTATCTCGCGAAAATCGGGCTCCCCGTGAACTGGATTCAGCCGGCGATGAGCATCGGCCAGATCACGGAAATTCCCGCGATGGCGTTGCTCGGTCTGTTCTTGAAGAACCTCGGTTGGCGGAAGACGATGATTATCGGAATCCTGGGCCAGGCGGTCCGATTCCTGATCTACTCGCTGGGCAGCCCGGACCTTCTCTGGATGGTGATCGCCAGCAATGTCGTTCACGGGTTTGCTTATGCGTGTTTCTTCGCGACCGTTTATATCTTCGTCGATGAGAACTTCCCGAAAGACGCCCGCGCCAGTGCCCAAGGTTTGTTCAATGTTCTCATTCTTGGTTTCGGCCCGTTCCTGGGCAATTTCCTCTGGGGATGGCTCGGAGATTTCTTCAGTCACGAAGTGATCGAGAACGGGGTGGCCGTCAAGGTTGTTGAATTCAACAAGCTCTTTCTCGTCCCCTTCGGATTCGCCATCTTCGCGGCCGTCTTACTCGCGTTGTTCTTCCATCCCAAGAAGATCGGCGAGCCGGTGAACGCGGACGTCTGACGAACCGCGGAGTGTGGATCGTGCGTGAAAGTGTTTGAAACGGTTTAGCGCCGGATCACGCCCGATCCATCCTCACTCACTCGCCCTTCGCCATTTTCGTTTCCGGACGTCCGTTGAGCGAAGCAATCAACGCCAGTGTGACCTCCGCGAGGCGATCGGCCGCTTCTTGAGCGTTCTCGTGGAGTACCCAGAAGTCTTTGATGGCGGAGGGACGATTCCAGATCGCGCGGAGCGCCGCACCAACACGATAACCGCCCGAACGGGTCATCAACGTCGCGATCTCGGGGGGGAGATCAATCTTCGCGTCATCGCTCACGATCCGAAGCGCGATGAAGTTGAGACCCATCGTGTTGCATACAGAGGCCACGGCGGATGTTTCCATGTCGGCGACATCAGCATCGAACCGGGCGCGCAGCTCCGCCTTTTCCGCGGCGGTACGGACGATCGCATCCACAGTCAAGAGCCTGCCCGTTTTGATCCGAGGCGAATCGGGCAAGGAATCGGGCAATTCCGCGACGAAGGTTTGCCCTTCCAGGTCGCGAATTTCTGAAAAGAATACCAGGTCATTGCGCTTCAATGAGGGATCAAGCGCGCCTCCAAACCCTGCCGAGACGATGACCCGGGGACGATGCCCGGCGATCAAAAGCTCAGTGGCGGTTCGCGCTGCGACTCGACCCATTCCTCCGACGATCATGGCGACGAGCTTACCCGCGTGCTCACCTTCAATAATCGTGTGGCCAGGCCCTCGATATTTACGGACGCTGGTGAGCTTGTCGGTAAGGAATCCGACCTCGATCGGCAAGGCCGCGACAATCCCGACGTCGGCGGGCAATGGCGCGGGAGCCACCGCGCCCCCCGGCCATGGGCCTTGTGTGCTCATGACCGTATCATCCGTGGGAATCGCCGGCTTTTTCTCAGTTGAACTGCCACTTGATCATCTTTAGCGTATCGCCAAGTTTGCCGTTTACCCCAAGTGCGGCTGAGGCTTCGTAGCCCGCATGCACCATGCAGTTTTCGCAACGCGGGTCTTTGCCGTAACCGTACTTTTCCCACGGGGTCTTGTTCAAGAGGTCGTCGAACGAGGCGTGGTGAATGTCGGTAATCAAGTAGCAGGGGCCCTTCCATCCCTTGATGTTCCGCGTGGGATTCCCCCAAGCGGTGCAGCCCATCTCACGCTTGCCTTGAAGAAATTCGAGATAAATCGGCGATGTGTTGAACCGGTACTTCTTGAACATCGCGTCGGCCGCGCGAAACTTCTCGCGAATGTCTTCGCGGGTCATGAAGATCTCTTTAGTCTTGACGGCCGAGTAGCCATATCCGGGCGAAATCATGAACCCATCCACGCCCAATGTTGTGAGATAGGCGAACATCTCATCAAGCTCGGCCATGTCGGTTTCTTTGAACACCGTGGTGTTTGAGCAAACCAGGAACCCGGCATCCTTGGCGACCTTGATGCCATCGATCGCGGCGTCAAACACGCCTTCGCGTTCCACCGCGATGTCGTGAGACTTACGCATGCCGTCGAGGTGGATGTTGAAGAAGAACGTGTCGCTCGGCTTGAACTCATCGATCTTTTTGCGGATGAACATCCCGTTGGTGCAGAGGTAGACGACCTTTTTGCGCTCAAGGATCTTGGCGGTCAATTCGCCAATCCCCGGATAGATCATCGGTTCGCCGCCGCAGATGGAAACCACCGGAGCGCCACACTCGTCGACGGCTTCCAGGCATTCCTTGATCGAGAGCTTTTGCTTGATCGTCGATTCATATTCGCGAATTCGTCCGCAACCCGTGCAGGTGAGGTTGCAAGCGTGAAGTGGTTCGAGCATCAGGACCATCGGGAACCGCTCGGTCCTCATGATCTTTTTCTTGGCGACGTATCCGGCGATCCGGGAAGTCATTTTGAGGGGGAACCGGAGCATGAATCTTCCTCTCCAATGAATCGTCGGGCATTCCGCCGATGAATCGATACCAGGGAATATTATCAGACGATGGATTGATCGGCTAGCGGAAACGTCCGGGTGGTTCAGACCGCGAACGGTCCGGGGAGCGCGGGCCGTCCGCAGGCCAAGACAGCGGGACTCGCGGACGACTCGCTCTGTTCGTTCGCCAGTTCCGAGGTTGCCGCATGGTAGCGAGCGAGTGCCATCAAGGGGAAATACACCCGGTAGAGGTGATATCGAAGATAGAAGACGCGGGGGAAGCCCGTTCCCGTGAAGGGGGCTTCGTCCCAGCTTCCGTCGGATTTTTGGGTCTCGGCAAGGAAGGCGATTCCGCGTTTCACTGCTTCGCTTCCGGAACGACCCGCGGAGACGAGCCCGAGGACCGCCCATGCGGTTTGAGATGCCGTCGTTTCACCCTTGCCCATCAGGTCGCGATCGTCGTAGCTGGCGCATGTTTCGCCCCAGCCGCCGTCGTTTTGCTGGACCGATTCGAGCCAGTCGGCCGCTTTTCGCAGAGCCGGATGATCCATGGGAAACGCGAGCGCGGCCAGGCCTTGAAGCACCTGCCAGGTTCCGTAGATGTAATTTACGCCCCAGCGGCCATACCAGCATCCTTCTGGCTCTTGGGTTCGCCAGAGATAGTCGAGCCCTTTGGCGACCTGCGGGTGGTCCGCGCGATATCCCAGGACGCCGAGGATCTCAAGAATACGCGCGGTGATATCCGCACAGCTTGGGTCGAGCATCGCGTTATGGTCGGCGAACGGGACCTTGGTCAGCACCTCGTTATCGATATCGACGTCGAACGCCGCCCAGCCGCCGTCCTTGTTTTGCATGGCCAGAAGCCACGCCGCGGCACGTTTCGTACACGCGCGAACTTCCGGGGAATTGCTGAGGGCCGATTTCTGAAGGGCGAGCAGGACCATCGCCGTGTCGTCGATATCGGGATAAAGGTCGTTGCGGAACTGAAAATGCCAGCCGCTCGGCTCGACCCCTTTTCGTCTCACGCACCAGTCGCCCGGATTGCGTACTTCTTTTTCCAGAAGCCAGCGGACCGCCCTCGTCAGGGCGGGATGATCGGGGGGAAGTTCGGCATCCGCCAGCGCGATCGTGGCGATGGCCGTGTCCCAGACCGGTGATACGCAAGGCTGAATGCGGAGCTTTCCGTCTTCTTCGATGAAGAGGTCTTCGAGCTGTCTCATCGCCCAGGTGAAAGGGGCGGAGTTCCGGGAATAACCGAGGACTTCAAGCGCGACGACCGTATATATCATCGGCGGGAAGATCGCGCCGAGACCGTCCGAGTTCTCGAAGTGCTCAAACATCCATTTATGGGCGGCACGGATCCCGGGCTGTCGCCAAGAACCGGGCAGCAGGCGGTCGGCCGTTTTGAAGACACGATCGACACCAAGGAAGAAGTTGGTCCAGGTGAAAGGATTGCGGGTTCTTCGCGAGAGGTGACGAGGGAGATCCGCCCGAAACAGCTCGGCAATCCCTTGCGAAGGCCTGAGCGCACGCACCGGCTTGTAGGCTGACATGATCGAGAGCGGCACGACAATCGTGCGCGTCCAAGCCGACATCGCCGCGAGGCTGAAGCTCATCCATGAGGGGATCAACACCATCTCGGGAGGAACACTCGGTGTCTCGTCATAGCCGATCTGGCCGAGAAGCGCGAGATAGAATCGTGTGAAGCTGTTGCAAGCCTGCGCTCCGCCCAAGCCATGCACGGTTTCCCGAGCACGAACCATGTCGGGCTCATCCTGCCGGACGCCCACGAGTTTGAGCGCGAAGTAGGATTTGACCGAAGCACTGATCTCGGCTGGACCGCCGGGGTAAATCGACCAGCCACCCGAGGGAAGCTGAAGGCCTCGCAGGTAACGGCACGCCTTGACCGAATTCTCGTCCCCTTCGCGCCCCAGGAACGCCATCAGGAGAACATATTCCGACTCAAGGATTGTGTCGCCCTCAAGCTCGCCCGCCCAGTAGCCTTCGGTATGTTGACCATCGATCAGCCACCGGCTCGTGGCGGCTCGCGCGGTATCAAGGTCGAGGGGATCGGAAAGCGAGGTCGTCGCGTCTGGATTCACGGACGGTGTCGACGCTCGTCGCATTCCGACCCCCGTAATTCGCGCGTAAACGCCCCCGTCCTGCGTGGCGGTCATGCGGTCGAAACCCCTTCTCCCTGGGTGATCGATCTTCAAGCGAAGCAAGCCGACGATCGAAGCGCAACAAGCCCCGAGCGGCACGGCGTCAAGGGCGAATTCGTCGCCTGGCCATGGGGGCACATCCTAAGGGCCGTACTGACATTCGATCAAGGTCAAATCCGGCGCAACTCGTGAACGTTCCATGACTTTTTTCAAGAAGCACCCGTCAAATCTCCCCCAGATTCAACAAGATCCCGAAGAGTGATCAAACCGATCCGAAATCCTCTCGGCGATTGTGGCTTTGAATTTTTCTGGACGGCGAGTCCCATGTGTCTCCAGACCGTCAATCCACCTGGAACTTCGGCTCGATCCGGAAGCCACGCAGCAATGGGATCGAGCGAATCGTCGCCTCGACCCGCGCGATGTCGGCGGCCGCGCTGACCGACCCCACAATCTCGATCGACTCTCCCTGAAGCCTGACTCGATCGAGGTGGGCCAGATCACCGAGTTGCCGGCGAATCTGCGCGGTCAGGTAGGGTTCGACATCTTCAGGACGCCCTTTGAGACGAAGCGGATTCTTGTCGTCGTCGTCGGGCATCGTGAATTGGAGGCGGTCGAAGACCTCGCGGACACCCGGGGTTTGCGCCGCGGTTCGAAACGCGAGCATCGCTTCATAAGCGGAGGGAACGCTTCCGGTCAGCGTCACCACCCCGTCCTTGCCGCTCACTTTTACCGACAAGGCGGACAAGAGCGGACGCTTTCCCAAGGATTCGATCACTTTCTTGGTCACTGGATCGGCGTTGACCCCGATTGCGGGACGTTGTTCGGACAGATCGGGCGTTGGGACGGGGACCGGCGGCTGGTTCGGGGGTCTCGGCGGCAAGAACGCGGGAGTCGGCGGCGGAGGGGGGGTATCCGAAGGCATCGGGCCTCCGCCCACAACCTCAAGTTCGTTAACCACGCCCCCGACTCCGCGAACACCCCCGACCTTGATGGCCACGGATTCTTTTTCGGCTTGGGTCGCGACCTGTCCGGTCAGGTAGGCCACGCCCTGGGGGTCGAGCGAGAGTTGAACCGTCGCTGGCCCGAGCCCCGCGGTATCGACCGCGGGCATCCTCACCGA
>JAYVYS010000920.1:0-2631 GCA_043784005.1 Isosphaeraceae bacterium | reverse complement strand
GGGGGTCGATGACGCGAACGCGAATCGAAGCGGTAGGCGTCGGTCCCGGGGGAATTCCTTTCGGAGCAGATCCTCTACGAATCGAGATTCGTCCGTCCGCATCGTTTCCCGGGAGCGAGTGACACTTTTGATCAGTGCAATTGCCCTTGAACCGCCACGATCGTCTCGATTTCTCGTAATAGGACGGGCACGGCTCACCAAAAATTAACCTTACGATGGCAAAAAGTGAGGAAGTGTGAGTTGGCACCGTACAGATGTCTTCAAGTCACTCCGCGACGGCTTCGTCGGGGCGGTGCGATATCGACATAGCTCCAGCCGAGCTTTCGCTTGAAATAGATGACCTCGCCCGGATCGGTTCCCTCCATCGCGTGGCCGAGAAACTGAATCAGGTAGCCGGTGACGAACAGGGCCGAAGAGAAGAGGAAGAGGGGGACCGAGAGCGCATACAGATAAACGGGGACGAGAAGCATCCCAAGGATCGTTGGAGGAATTCCGAGAATATGGAGGACAAAGCTCATCGAATTCTGATGGCGTTCGAGCCAGCTTTCAACAAGCCGGGACGGGGGCAGCGGCGGGCAGATCATGAGGTGTCACTCCAGGGCGAAGTCGTCCAGGTGCGCGGCTTGACGGAGCCGTGAGTGTGCCGTAAGGTGGGCATCTTGATTGCTTCTGATTATCTACTGACAAGGGTGTCGGAAGCAACACACAGGTTCCTGAAAACGTTACAAATGTTGGGCCGACCCAGTTCAATGGGCCGCGCGGGAGAGCGACGAGCGATGGCTTACGACGTGACCTTGATCCCCGGCGATGGTGTCGGTCCCGAGCTTGCCGAAGCAGCGCGGATGTGCCTCGAAGCCACGGGCGTGATCTTCAACTGGGACGTGCAAGAGGCTGGCGTCGACATCATGGCCAAGGTTGGCACCCCGGTGCCCGACAGCGTGATCGAGTCGTGCCGTCGCACCAAGGTCGCACTCAAGGCACCCATTACCACCCCCGTCGGCACTGGGTTCCGCTCGGTGAACGTCTACCTTCGCCAAGCCCTCGACCTCTATGCCTGCGTTCGCCCTTGCAAGGAATACGCCGGGGTCCGAACATTCTTTTCGGGCCGAAACATTGACCTCGTGATCGTTCGCGAGAACACCGAAGACCTGTACATCGGTTGCGAGTTCGAGCAAGGGAAGCCCGAGACCGCCGAGCTGATCGCCTTGGTGAAGAAGCTCAACGGCAAAACCATCCGGCCGGATTCGGGGATCTCGCTCAAGCCGATCTCGATCAGCGGTTCGGAGCGAATTGTGAAGTATGCCTTCGAATACGCCCGAAAGCACAAGCGTAAGAAGGTCACGGCGGTTCACAAGGCGAACATCCTCAAGTATTCCGACGGCCTTTTCCTTGAAGTCAGCCGCGAGGTGGCCAAGCGCTACCCGGACATCGAATTCGAGGATCGGATCGTCGACAACATGTGCATGCAGCTCGTCCAGAAGCCCGAGCTTTATGACGTGATGGTCCTGCCTAATCTCTACGGTGATATTCTTTCGGACCTCTGCGCGGGGCTCGTCGGCGGTCTTGGGGTCGCACCGGGAGCGAACATCGGCGAAGGAGGAGCGGTCTTCGAGGCGACCCACGGGTCGGCTCCGAAGTACAAGGGACTGTATAAGATGAATCCGACCGCCCTGATCCTGTCGGGTGTCTTGATGCTCGAACACCTTGGCGAACTCGACGCGGCCAAGCGGCTGGAAACCGCCGTGGCGCACGTGATCAAGGAAGGCAAAGATGTCACCTACGACATGAAGCCGCACCGCGATGACCCCTCGGCCGTCGGCACGCTTGAAATGGCCAAGGCGATCATCAAGGCGATGGGGGCGTGATCCCGTCGGATCATCGTGTGTTCCTCGCTGGTTGGGTGTGTATCGCCCACCTAAGTTGAACCCTGGCAAGAAGATTGGTGGGCAACGCTTACCTTACGAATTCCATCGTGACCGCAAGTAATGCTCCGACTTCACGATGAAGCATTCCTCCGACTCGTCCGCGGACAGACTCATGGAATCTTCGCGAGCGTGGCTCGTGTCGGACTCGGGATAGCGGCGAGCGGGTATTCGCTGGCGGTCGCTTACCGAAATTGGGGCTACGACCGTGGTCGTCGTCCGGTTTCGCAAGCGGGCGTGCCGGTTGTGTCCGTCGGCAACCTCACCCTCGGCGGCACGGGTAAGACTCCCATGGTGGAGTGGGTCGCTCGCTGGTATCGCGCGCATGATGTCCGGGTCGCGATCCTGAGTCGTGGATATCGGCGCGGGGGTGATGCCGGGGTCAACGACGAGGCGATGGTCCTGGAGCAAAATCTTCCGGATGTCCCCCATCTTCAGGATCCTGACCGCGTCGCGATCGCTGGCGTGGCCGTCGAAGAGCTTGAGTCGCAACTGCTGATCTTGGACGATGGCTTCCAGCATCGCAGGCTCGCCCGCGACCTCGATCTTGTCTTGCTCGACGCCCTTGAGCCATTCGGGCTTGGCAGAATCTTCCCTCGTGGATTGCTGCGAGAGCCGATTTCGTCTTTGCGGCGAGCGACGGTTGTGGTCATTTCCCGCGCGGACCTCGTCGACGACTCGAAGCTCCTCGCGATCGAAGCCGAAGCAG
>JAYVYS010000919.1:0-3704 GCA_043784005.1 Isosphaeraceae bacterium | reverse complement strand
ACTGATGTTGAAAAATTGCGATACTGCGACAAATTCCCGATGTGACGCCGCTTTATTTTCTTAACATCTTGCAAGGCGGGTTGTCGACGGGTAATGTTTAATTACTCTATTCAATTCCGTCGTATTGATCGGTCTAAATCGTTCAGTGTCATCCTTGTAAGCGGTCGCCCGGAGACCGTGAATGAAGGTTTGTCTTCATTTGCGTGATGTTGCGCGAGCGGTCGAGCAAGGGAAAGGATCCCCCATGCGTAGACGCGGTTTCACATTGATCGAGCTCTTGGTCGTTATCGCGATTATCGCAGTGTTGATCGCCCTGCTGTTGCCCGCGGTTCAGGCGGCTCGCGAAGCGGCCCGACGTGCCCAGTGCATCAACAACCTGAAGCAACTCGGGCTCGCCATCCACAACTATCATTCCGTCAACAACGTCTTCCCGATGGGTGTTTCGAGCGCGATCTACGACATTTCGATGGTCTACAATGCCAAGCAGAACCTCAGCCTGCACGCCGCCATCTTACCATTCATCGAACAGACGCAGATTTACAACGCGATCAATTTCAACTGGGGTTGCGAGGATGCCAATAACGTTCTTTGCTACCTGATCAACGCGACCGGTACAAACGCCAAGGTCGCGGGATTCTGCTGCCCGTCCGACCCGAACGCGGGTGTTCCCGACCACAACAACACGTCCAACACCAACAACTATTACGGCTGCGTCGGAACCACGATGAACTGGTCGACGATCGGCACGACGACCCTCAATGTCGTCAACATCAATTTGCCGAGTACGGGTCTGTTCACATGGCAGGCGTCCTATGGCCTGGCCAACTGCATCGACGGGTCGTCGAATACCATCGCGTTCGCCGAAGGAGTGGTGGGCACCCAGAGCCTGCAACCCGGCCAGAAGCGGATTGCATTGATCAACGTCGGTGGCCTTCAGCCCTTTGAAACCTATGATGCCTCACAAAACATCAACAACGCGAAAGCGGCGTTGAATGTCTGCAATGTGGTCTGGAATGCCAAGACCGCGGGAACCATCGACCGCCAGCGTGGTGAGAACTGGGCACACGGGTGTATGGACATGACTCTCTTCAACACCATCGGTACGCCCAACGACTTCGGCGATACGTGGTCGGCCTGCAGCCGGATCGGTTCGGGCGCTCGCTCCGACCTGAATAGTGCCGACAGCTACCACGCGGGCGGTATCAACGTGACGATGGGCGATGGCAGCGTCCGGTTCATCAAAGATTCGGTGAACATGCAGACCTGGATGGGACTCGGCACCAAAGCTGGCGGCGAAGTGCTCAGCGCCGACTCTTATTGAGCGAAGAAAAGGGTTCGGGAGTCAAACCCCGCTCCCTCTTTGATCTCTCTCCGCGACGGCCCTGCCATGTCGTCCCTTACCTGCGATGTGGCAGGGCCGTTCGGTTGTTCTTGTACTTATTGTCGACCCGGGCATGAAGTTCGCCCGGAGGACGGAGTGCCTTGATCCTATCATGAGAGTGCGCGAGCTTGATGCCGGGAACTTCCATCGGCGCGGGTCTTCCGACTCCGTCTCACCCCTGAGTAAGCCGAGCCGCGATCGCCGTTTTTGAATGACCGGACGGACCGATCAGGCTTCTTTGCGGAAACCTTTGAGCACGATGAAGAACGTGCGATAAATGAGGAAGAGGTCCCGAGAGAGTGACCAGTTGTCGACGTATTCGAGGTCGAACGCCATCAGGTGCTGGCTATCTGTGGGGTTGTCGCGGCGGACCTGCCAGTTTCCCGTCAAGCCAGGGGGGAAAAGCAGTCGTCGCGAAAAGCCGAAGGGATCGAGGGCGCGAAGTCGTTTGCAGTCTCGCATCTGAAATGGACGAGGGCCGACCAGGCTCATCTCGCCTTTCAGCACGTTGATCAACTGCGGAAGTTCGTCCAGATTTGTGCGCCTCAGGAAATGTCCGACGTTCGTGACCCGAGGGTCATTGCGCATCTTGAACAACACACCGCAGTCCGCCTCGTTCTTGTTTTCGAGTTCGACGAGATGACTCTCGGCGTCCGCCCGCATGGTCCGGAACTTCCAGATCGAAAACGTCTGCCCATAACGTCCAAGTCGATTCTGACGGAACAGCACCGGACCCGCCGAATCGCGACGGATCAAAAAGGTGATGATGAGAAAGATGGGGCTAAGCAAGACGAGCCCGCAGATCGCGGCGAGGATATCGATCAACCGCTTGATCGCCAGACCAAAGAAAAAGCCAAGACGATTCGAGGGAGCGAACGGATCGAGATCGAGAGGATGAATCGTCCCCCAATCGGTCTCGACAGTGGCGACCTCGCACGTGGGAAGAGGCGCGGCCGAAAAGGTATTGGGTGCGATATCCATCGAACGGCAGATCTCCGAGGGGTCAACCAGACCAAGCTCGACCGGTAGGGCACTCACGTCGTTGTGCCATCCGTCGACGAGTCAGGGACCTGTCCGAAGTCACCTTGGGGGGTAGTTGAGGCGACCGGGTCGGTTTGTGCTACCGCCCTCGAACGTTGGGTAAAGACGAGCAATTAGCTTACCAATTTTGTCGAGGAAGGCAAGCTTCCACGGCCTTGGGTACACAAAAACATCATAACGGGGCGACGTGGTTCCGTCCGTGCGAACAAAGATCAACACGGAGCGACAGAAACTCGTGGCTCTCGTCGGCCGCCAGGAACCTTAATAAGGATCACACTTGGGATGAACTTCCTGTGTTGGATTCGAGGGTGGCTGGGGTTGAGCGTCCGCGAAATCGGGAAGTGATTTTCGACCTGTTCCTTATCTGGGCTTATCCGTTATCTGGTCGGCAGTATTCCCAGAGCCCCAGGGTTCGCATCTCCTCGTCGCGCTCTTCTTTGGACGGGCTTCCCAGCGACTGGGCGACCTCGTTCTCAACGAACCCGACGAATTTTTCCCGAGCCCTTCGGAGGTTTTGCCGGACCCAGTTGGCAGTCACCTCTTTTCCTAAAAGAGGCGTGAGCCGCTCGGCGAGCTCCTGCGAACGAAGCGTGGGGTGCTCGGCCCGAAAGCGGAGCACGGTATGAAAGGGTTGCCCATTCTGCTCTTCTTGCCCGGCCAGCCGCTTCCAGGCGCGACCGAGGATTTCATCCCGCAAGCAGTCAAGAAACTGACGATCGAGATCCCCTTGGAAGGAGTCCTGCGAAGGGTCGTGCAAGCCTGCGCCATCGGCGGGAAGAGGCCCCGGATGAGATTTCTGTTTTCGCAAGGTGTCGGTCAAAAGGTTGAGGACCGCGCTTTTGATGTAGTTGCGAAACAGACCGCGCTGCGGGTCGGCACGATGGAAATCGCCGCGCAGGAACCGGAGCGCGAACTCCTGGGTCAAATCGGCCGCCACATCCGGGTCGCCCGCCACCCGTAAAAGATAGCGGTGAACAGCGCCGGCGTAACGCTCGATCAGCTCTCGTTGCGCGGCGTAGGTCGCATCCCCGAGATCCTCATGCGCCCGAACGAGCAACGACCAGCGCGTCTCGATCTGGCTGAGATGCGATTTGGGAACGTTCTCGTCCACGAGGGGAAACGTCATCAATACCACCCCTCTCGCTCGGAAAATCCGTGCGAAACGTACCGATCGCCCCAAAACATTGTAACAACGAATGACGGGCCGCGTAACCGAGACGAAGAAGAAGGAATTGAAACAACATCACTTCGTCTAGGAAAAATACAAAATACCTTCGGCGGG
>JAYVYS010000918.1:0-9936 GCA_043784005.1 Isosphaeraceae bacterium | reverse complement strand
GGGCGGCAGAAGTTTGGAAAGGACTTCCTGAACTTTGATGAGATCGACCGGCTTGGTCAAATGTGAGTCAAAGCTTGCTTTGCGAGGAAGCTGTAGGTCGGAGTTCTGACCATACCAAGTCTCAGTCGATTCGACTTGCGAACCCGCCCCGATCGAACCAATCAAGTGATTCCGCCTGGAATTCGCAATCCTGCTTCCTCCCGAACCCGCGCCTCGTCGGCTTGATTCGCCTGATGTCGTGGTTTACAATACGGTTTGTGGAAACAGGACGGTCCACTCTTCCGACCTCAGGGAAGGAGTCTTGAATTGCCCCGACGCGTTTGGATCGCGGCCCTCACTGTTTGGCCGGGTTTGCCGCAAATCTGGTCAGGCCAAGAAGTTCTGGGGCTCACGCTGGCGACGCTCTTTGCCGCGTCGCTCAATGTGTATATCGTGTCGCGGTTCATTTGGACCGAGACGTTCTCTCTTGGATTCTCAGGTTTTTTTGCGACTGTGGCGATTGGCAGTTGGCTGGCGAGTCTGGGTTATACATTCTGGTGGGTCTGGTTTTGCCATCCCGAAGGTCATCGACCGGAGATTGACAGGCTCTTTCGTGAGGCGACCGATGCTTATCTCGCAGGCCGGTTTCAGGAGTCGCGAAGGCAATATGAACGCATCGTGGAGATGGACGACAGTGACGCGGACGCCTTGATGCAACTGGGTACGCTCTTTGTCAGGACGGAACAGCCTGCGATGGCACGCAGGGCCTTCCGGCAATGCCTTGAATTGGAGGCCGGAGGCAAGTGGCGATGGGAGATTCATCAAGCGTTGGCCCGACTGGAAGGGACTTTAGAGAGCCGAAACTGACGCGAGCAGGGTGTTGGGGATTCATAATGTCTCCCTCGGGCCGCCGCCCGCGACCTCGCGTGAGGTTCGGCGTTTCGAGACTTTTGGTTGCGTGGAGTCAAATCGCTCGTTGAATCTGGCGATTGAAGGACGGAATTGGAACCTTGGCCTGTCGGGTACTAGAATACCTCTTGACTTCCCCATGCCCTTACCCGAACGCTATCTTGAGAGCAGGCCCTGGACCGGCGTAGGCCGGGGAAATCGTCGGAGTCGACCGCATGTATGAACGCTTCACCGATCGTGCCCGTAAGGTGATGCAACTGGCCAACCAAGAGGCCCAGCGCTTCAACCACGAGTACGTCGGCACCGAACACGTCCTGCTCGGCCTGATCAAGGAGGGCAGCGGCGTCGCCGCCAATGTCCTAAAGAATCTGGACGTCGACCTGCGGAAGATCCGCAACGAAGTCGAGAAAATCGTCCAGGCCGGACCAGATATGGTCACAATGGGCAAACTGCCCCAGACACCTCGAGCCAAGAAGGTTATCGAGTACGCGATCGAGGAGGCGCGCAACCTCAATCATAATTATGTGGGTACCGAACACCTTTTGCTCGGGCTATTGCGTGAGCAAGAAGGGGTCGCCGCCCAGGTGTTGATGAACCTGAACCTGAAGCTTGACGAAGTTCGCGAGGAGGTCCTCAACTTGCTCGGTCATGGGATGGATGCCGGCGGTGAAGGGGAACGTGCCGCCGCGAAGGGCAGCAAGTCCAAGACACCGGCCTTGGACTCGTTCGGGCGCGATCTGACCGACCTGGCTCGCCAAGGCAAGCTCGACCCGGTCATCGGCCGTCAAAATGAAATCGAACGGGTTGTCCAGGTCCTCTCACGAAGGACGAAAAACAACCCGGTGCTCCTCGGTGAGGCTGGCGTGGGCAAGACCGCGATCGTCGAGGGCCTCGCCCAGATGATCATTGACGGAAACGTGCCCGAACTGCTACGCGATCGCAGAATCGTCGTCCTCGACCTCGCCATGATGGTTGCCGGCACGAAATATCGCGGCCAGTTCGAGGAACGCATCAAGGCCGTCATGAACGAGGTCCGTCGCGCCAAAAACACCATCCTCTTCATCGACGAGCTTCACACCCTCGTCGGCGCGGGGGGTGCCGAAGGAGCGATCGATGCCTCGAACGTCCTGAAGCCGGCCCTTGCCCGCGGCGAGGTTCAGTGCATCGGCGCAACCACCCTTGATGAGTACCGCAAATACATCGAGAAGGATGGAGCGCTTGAACGGAGGTTCCAGACGATCATCGTCGAACCCCCGAACAAAGTCGAGGCATTGGAGATTCTGCGCGGCCTGCGTGATCGTTATGAAGCTCATCACCGGGTGCAGATCACCGACGAAGCGCTCGAAGCCTCGATCGAGCTTTCCGACCGGTATATCCCCGGTCGATGTTTGCCCGATAAGGCCATCGACGTTGTCGACGAGGCGGGTGCGCGCGTACGTTTGAAGGCCATGACTCGGCCCCCTGACCTCAAAGAGCTTGACGACCAGATTGAACGCCTCAACCAAGACAAGGAAGAGGCCGTCGCCAATCAGGATTTCGAACGTGCCGCCGCGCTTCGGGATCAGGCCGACAAGCTCAAGAAGAAGAAAGAGACGATCAATCGAGAGTGGCGCGAACGGTCTAAGGAAGTTGACGGCACGGTAGATGAAGAGGTCATCGCCGAGGTTGTCAGCAAGATGACCGGGATTCCGCTCACGCGGCTGGAGGCCGAGGAAACCGGCCGGCTCCTCAACATGGAACTGGAGATCCAGAAGAAGGTGATCTCTCAGACCGAGGCGATCCGGCGGATCAGCCAGGCCGTGCGTCGAAGCCGTTCCGGACTGAAAGACCCGAAGCGCCCCATCGGCTGCTTCATCTTCGCGGGGCCGACCGGCGTCGGAAAGACGCTGCTTGCCAAGGCCCTGGCCGAGTTCATGTTTGGCGACGCCGACGCGTTGATTCAGATCGACATGTCTGAATATATGGAGAAGCACAACGTCAGCCGATTGATCGGCGCGCCTCCGGGCTATGTCGGTTACGAGGAAGGTGGCCAGCTCACCGAGAAGATCCGCCGTCGGCCCTACGCCGTCGTGCTTCTCGACGAGATCGAAAAGGCCCATCCCGACGTTTACAACATGCTTCTCCAGATCATGGAGGAAGGCCGACTGACTGACAGCTTCGGCCGCAACGTCGACTTCAAGAACACCATCATCATCATGACCACGAACGCCGGGGCCGAGGCCATTTCGACCACGAACTCGTTCGGGTTCGGAGGTAAAGCGAACCTTGACGACGCCCGGAATTACGAGGAAATGAAGAGTCGGCTGCAAAACTCGATCGAACGCTACTTCCGTCCCGAGTTCCTCAACCGTCTCGATGACGTGGTTGTGTTCCATTCGTTGAACAAGGACAACCTGAAGCAGATTGTTGATATCGAACTCGCGAAGGTCCGCAGCCGGCTTGCTGATCGCGGCCTGGAGCTTGTCCTGACCGACGAGGCCAAGGATTTCATCATCGTCAAAGGATACAACCCCGATTATGGTGCCCGGCCGCTCCGTAGAGCTGTCGAAAACTTCATTGAGGATCCCCTTAGCGAAGAGATCCTCCGCGGTACGTTCAAGGGTAAGGACAAAATCGCCGTCGTCGTCGACGAAACGGTTGAGCCCAAGAAGCTCAGGTTCGACGCCACGAGCAAGAACGACATCCCCGTACTGGCGGCAGTCGTCGAGGAAGTCGCAGGCAAAGGAGAGGCGAAAGTCTGAACCCGAGCCACGGCCTCATTGATCATCAAGGAAGGGGTGGGACATCGTCCCGCCCCTTTTTTCATGTAGAAGAAACTCCGTCCGCGATCCCGGAGAGAAAGCAGCTTCATCGAAAAAACGAATCACGCGCGATCAACGCACGTGGGGCAATGGCCCGTGCGGGTGCGGAAGCGATCCGATCCGGTCCGCGAAGCTTTGCTCGACCCCGGGGGTTCCATTCGTGGAAGCGCCTGCCAAGGAAATCGCCGCGCCCTGTCCGACTCGCTTCGAAGACCGTCTTCGGAACGGGTGATGGCGATCGACCAGCACCACAAACGCGGGGACCAGAATCGGCCGCACGAGAAAGGTATCGAGCAATACACCCAACCCGAGCGCAAACCCCAGTTCACGGAGCGCCGTCAGGCTTCCGGTAAGCATAGAGCCGAACGTCCCCGCCATGATCAAGCCACAAGAGCTGATGATCCCGCCGGTGTGGGCGATCGCGAGCCGAGTTCCTTCGACGACCCCATGCTTGGCCTCTTCCTCGATCACGCGCGACATCAAGAAGATGTTGTAATCCTCACCGACCGCCACCAGGATCACGAAGAGGAAGAACCCGACCTTCCAGTCCAAACCCACCCAGGGGTCTGGCCCGGTGTGGAGCCACTTGAACAAGACTTCGGTAACCCCCAGCGAGGCGAGATAGCCCAGCACCACCGTGGCAATCAGGTATAAGCAAAGGAATGGCCTGCGAATTAGGACGACGAGAATCGCGTACACGCCCAACGTGACGAGCTTGTACATTCGCCGCTCATCCATCGTGGTGACCTTGCGCAGGTCGTCCACCGTGGCCGTGGGGCCAGTGAAGCCGATGCCTTTGCCCCCTTCGAGCGGCTGACCCGGCTCCATCGCGGCCTTTACCGCTCCGAGCAGCTTTTCAATGGCATTCAAGCTTGCCTCGGAGAACGGGTCGGACTTGAACACCACGTCCACACGGGTAATGTGGTTCTGATCCAACGCCTTGTTCGACGGATTGACGCTCACGTAGCGCGAGTCGACCGCCGCACGCATCACCTGTTCCATCTGGCGTCCGATGAACGTCTTTTGCGCGGCGGGGTTGCCAAGCTTTCCCAGAGGTTGGGAGACCGAGCGAACCTCGGAGACATTTGGTAACGCGGAAATCCTTCGTGACACCACGTCCATAGCGTCGCGGCCGGCTTGCTGCCGGAAGTTGATCGTCGGGTGTTCGATCAAAATACTTGTCGCGCCGATCTCTCCGACCGCGAAGTATTTCTGAATAATCTTCGCTCCCACCACGCTGGCCCGGTCAGGGTCGAGGTCGGCGAGCTGGCTGTAGTTCGGCCTCGTTCTCGCACCGATCACCGCGAATGGCGTCAGCGCAAGAACACTGAGGATCAGGATAAGTGCAGGCCGCTTCACCACGAGGTCCGCCACAGCGAACCAAAGGCCGGACATCGGCATTTGCTCGATGCTCTCGCGCTCAACATCCTCGCCCTTCTCGTGATGCGGCTGCTTGAACGGCCAGAAGATCGCGCCTCGCAACCAGTGCAAAAGGACCGGGGCCAGAGTCAACGACGCGATCAGGCCAATTGCCAGGCTCAACGCGATGGCCGGCCCGGTGTACTGGATTTTCTTAAACGTCGAAAACCAGAGCATTCCCAGCCCGACGATCACCGTCCCCGCGCTCGCCACGAGCGCACCACCGACCTGCTTGATCGCCTCACGAAGGGCGTCGTCGCGAGAGCGTCCGCGGATCAGTTCTTCCCGGTAACGGGCGATCAGGAAAAGGCAGTAGTCGGTTCCCGCACCGAAGAGAACGACAATCACAAAAACATTGGTGATATCGATCACCTGAAACTTGAGGCCCGGCAGCTTCGTCATCAGCGCGATCGACCATAGCGATGCCTGTACCGAGAGTGCGATCGTCAGCAACGGAGTGAGTGCCAGCAACGGAGAGCGGTAAACAACCAGCAGAATCACCACGACCAGTGCGATCGTGGCGTTGGTCGTGTTCTGAATGCTATCGTTCGACGCGCTATTCATATCGTGGCCGACGACCGCCGATCCCGTGATCGCTCGGTTCAAGCCCTGCGGCAGCGGAGGCTGCTTCGCAAGAAAGGATTCGATCCGATCGACCCCGAGTCGTGTTGATTTAGCGAGATACGTCCCCTTCAGCGAGACCATAGTGAGCACGGCCTGGCCGTTTCCATTTTTGGAATTGCCCACCAGGCGAGGGCCAACGACCGGCGTTCGATGGGTGTCGATCTTGTTCAGTCCAAGGCCTGGCTCGTCCGGCTTTTTCGTCGCGTCGATTTGTTCGGCGTATTTCAAAAGGTTCGAAGCGGTTGCCTCCACCAAGGCGAAGTCGGCATCGGTGAGCTTGCCGCCCATGCGCTCGTAGACAAGCACGACCTGCGAACTCGCCGCGTCGCGTGGGAAACCGCGCTCGAGGAGTTCCTGTCCCACCACGCTTGGATAGCCCGCAGGGAAAAACCGAACGTCGTCGTCTCGACTGACCCGCTCCCAAGGAGGAGCGTAATGGTAGAGGACACCCGCGAGAACCAGCCAGACGAGCACGACGGCCCGGCCATGACGCGTCACGGCGGTGGCGATGAGCTGAAACATAAGCGGAGTTACATCCGTTGAGGCGGGGCCATCCGCACCGGGCCGTCCCTTCGGTCGCCGAACCTCGGCGACTCGGACAACACACCTAACCTAACTCTCAATGAGGGAAAATAATAATACGATTCCCCCGTGTCAAAGCCAATCCCTTGACCTTCCGGGCGCGCCAAAGCACTCCTCCTCATTCTTCGTGCGATTCGTACTGGAAAAATGAGCGTTTCTCCTCAAGAATTTCTGTCAAGTCCGCGAAAACAGCGGGAAGCACTCTTGCTCGATTCGGCGATTTTGCGAGAACTCGGAGTGAAAACACTCCTCAACTCGTGTCACGGGACTTGCCGGGTGCTCTATGATATGGTGTAAACCGAACGCCGGGTTCTGGTACTCCCGCGTAGTGTTTGACCTCCGAGGATCGCATTTTCCGTGTCCGCTTCAATCGCCCGCGACATCGCCAAACAATGGACCGGCAGGCTCGCGACCTATCGCCGCCACCGGAATGATGAACACCTCCAAGCCCTGGTGGACGAGGCTTTGCGGTATTGCGGTTTTTGCCTGGAAATTGATCTTTCCGCCTCATCCTACTGGGGAAAGCTGCCCCTTTCACGACAGGTCGCCGTCCTGCTCTATCTTGTCGACCGGGGCGTCGTCGCGCGGACATTACTGAAGGGTAGGCGCGTTTTCGTCCCCTCCGAAACGGCCGAGAACTGGATTCTCGCCCAGCCTTCCCTCGCTCCCTATTTCGAGCCCGCACTCGAACTTGTCTCATCACTCCGTCGCGAGCTTGGCCGACGTAATCGCCCCAGTCTCTCCTGACGAAACATCTCCGCATTCTTGCCGCGACCGGACGCTTGAGCCGTCCCGGCGCGCCGAGTATAGTGACCATCATCACGCCACATTGGATCCGCTGAGGTCATCGCGGTGCCGGGCGCGCCGCAGGCTTTATCGACACCTAGGATGATGATCATGCAACGATTTCGATATGCCTTTATCTTCGCCATGTCGATCGTGACAACGGCCCTGGCGTTGTCGGCCACTTCGCGAGGCGATGAAGGCAAGCCCTTAACGCTTTTCAACGGCAAGGATCTCTCCGGCTGGACGACCTTCATCCCGCACAAGGAAAAATCGATTGCCGCCGACATCGACCCCAAAGGCGTCTTCAAGGTCGAGGACGGAGTGATTCACGTGTCAGGTGAGGAGTTCGGGTGCCTGACCACGAAAGACGCTTACGAGAACTATCGGCTCAAGCTTGAAGTGTAATGGGGAACGAAGAATTCGCCACCTCGCGATCAGGAAAAAACCCCACGCGACTCCGGCATCCTGCTCCACTGCGTGGGTCCGGACAAGCTCTGGACCAAGTCAATCGAGTGTCAGATTCAGGAGCATGACTTTGGCGATTTCTGGATGGTGGGTGGTACAACCTTGATGGTCCGGGAGAAGCTGGAAAAGACGCGAGCCATCAAGACCAAGGACGCCGAGAGGCCCAATGGCGAATGGAACGTCGTGGAAGTCGTCTGTGATGGGGACAAAATCACCAACATCGTCCATGGCACCGTGGTCAACGAAGGAGTGAAAGCGAGTGAGACAAAAGGTCGGATCTTACTTCAATCCGAAGGGGCCGAGGTGTATTTCCGAAACATCGTGCTGACGCCGTTGAAACGTTGATTTTAGGGCCTTTGAAGGGTGACTGTTGCAAAAATATAAGCATTTGTGTATAAGATGCAATGTGCGCTGAATCATGCCTCAACGATGATCCTTCGATAAACTCACTGGTTCAAATTCGCATTCTTTGAAATAATGATCTCTTGATCACTTCGAACGCGATCCGGCGACAAAGAGTGCCCAGAGGTCTGCCGCGTCAGCACCGAGAACTTCGACGGGGGGCGGCAGATCACCATGATCGACGCGCCAGGAGTGCCACTTTGAGAGAGTCTCCGGCGACAGGAAGATCGCAGGTGAGACGGCCTTTCCCTGCCGTGCGGCGAGTGTCGCGTGACGGATCACGGCAGCGCGATCGAGACTTCGGATCGCCCCCACTTCGTCAAGGGTGAAACCACGATCCAGCAACCGCCAGGTCCACTCCTCGGTTGGCACATACGAGTTTGAGGAACGCGCGATTGGCCCTGCGGTTGTCGACGGGGCCATCGGAGGTGGTGCGAGGAGTTTCGCGGGTTCAGGTTTTTGATCTGACGCCACCGGAATGCCCAAGAATTCAGAGATCGCCGCGAGCAGCGCCGCTCCGTAACGTTCGAGCTTGGCAGCTCCGAAGCCCTTGATCGCGGCTAATGCCTGAGGGGTCGCCGGACGGCCTTGCACAATCGCTTCGAGCGTCTGGTTCGTGATGATCTGGAAGGCGGGACGCTTTTCGGCTCGTGACCATTCCAGTCGTAAGGCCTTCAAGTGTTCATAAAGGGGATCTCCGTTTAATGGGGCCCGACCGGACTCATCAGCCTCCGACTTAGACCTTCCCGACGCTGAGATCGGTTTCACGAACTCTTGTCGAGACGGAAGCCGGTCGAGTCCCCCTCGCAAAACTTTGGCAGCGAGCTCATCGGACAACGCGAGATCGATCGGCCCCGGTTCCTGGTTCCTTAAGAGGTCCCATCCACGTTCCGTAAGTTGAACCACGGGACGGAAGCGATCAACTTCCGGAGCCTCGACGAACCCCGACGCGACCAGGGCGTCAATGAGTTGAGTCAGCTCAGGCTGGGCGAAATCCGGAAGGATGCCGAATGTGCTCAGCTTCTTCAGCCCGAGCTTCTCCAACTTCTCCGCACCCGACCCTTTAAGCATCTGGGCAACAACCGTCTTTCCGACTCGACCCTTGGCCCGGGCGATTCCCGAGAGCACCTTGAGGATCACCTCGCGACCTTCCGGCGCGTCGATGACGATCACGGGCCGACCAAAAGCGTCCCCAGACTCACCCCCGCAATTGTCGCAGCGTCCGCAATGAACGCGGTCGGCCTTCTCGTCGCCGAAATAGGAGAGGACAAACGCCCGGCGGCATTTTCTCGTCCTCGCGTACTGGACGACCCGTTCGAGTTTGTCGTATTCACCCTGCTTTCGCTTCAAAAGGCGTGCGAAATCGATCTTGATGTCGCGCGCGCGGCGGCTTCGGTCAGTCACGCGGATCGCGTTTCCACGAAACGGCGGAACGTAATCAATGGGCAACTCCGCAGTCAATGCCTTCAGGGCTCGCCAGAGCGCGGGGCGATCGAGCCCGAGCGAGGCCGCCAAGTCGTCGGGATGGAAATAAACCGGCTCGGCGTAACGACGATTCACCAGCCCTTCGAGCCCGAGCAACACCGTGCGTTGAACGTGAGCTTGAGTGCCGACGCGGTGGATCAGGCTTCCGGGTTCGATCCCCGCGTCGTTTCCCTCGACGTTGATTCGAATAATTCCCATGTTTTCACGAGGGAGAAACCGCTCGATCGCTCCCGCGCCTTCGAGCAGCTTCAAGGAAGTTCCCACCGCCGACTCGCCAAGCCCAACCCCAGCCTCGTTTTTGATCTCGGTCTGGGTCAGTTCAATCGGGTCGGCATCAAGGCCGCGAAGAAACTCGTAGACCTGGAAAACAACGTCGGGAGGCGGATATTCGTTCTCGATGAATCGCTCTTGCAAGGCGCGATCGCCAGCGGCGTAAAGCAAAACGCAACGCGCGGGCAGACCATCGCGGCCCGCTCGACCGGCT
>JAYVYS010000917.1:0-7564 GCA_043784005.1 Isosphaeraceae bacterium | reverse complement strand
GGTAACGCTCGCAATCGATCCCGTTAGGAATGACGGCCATTTTCGACGCGGAAACGGCACGCCGACGCACGTAGTAATCGGCCGCCGAACGGGAGATCGCCGTACCGCGCTCAGCGAACACATCGGTGAGCCGGTGCCCCAGTTCAAACAGCGCTGTCCAGTTGTGATCAACGCCTGCCATTGTGAGGTTATGCTGTGTGCAAACAAGAGCCGGGTAAGGATGGATCAATCGAGCCGCACGCGCCAACAGGTTCGCATGAACCATGTGACTGTGGACGATATCCGGCATGAACTCGCGAACGATTCGTGTCAGTCGAAAAAGAGCCCTCGGGTCTGGCAGACCCCGACGCATTCCCAAATCGACCAGAGGAATCCGCCGGCTTTCGAATTCCGAAGGCATCCGGCTCGGCGGCAACATCGAGACAATGAGGGTCGCCCAGCCACGTGCCTTGAAGGCGTAAGCCAGACGGATCACCTGTTCCTCAGCGCCTCCCCCCATTCCCATGTCGGTCGACAGAAGTAGCAGTCGACCCGGTTTAGACAAGGAGGGCTCCCGACTTCGGTGAAACACGGTTTGAGCGTGAGGATCATGCAGCCAATCGGGCATCGACTCGCTCAACCTGTAACTTGCGACTCAATCAAACGAAATTAGTCGCGAGCATGGCGAAACTCAATGTAAGAACATGGAAGAGTTGTGTTCTTGCAACATAGCGGTTTGCCAGGACAACTAAGTCCGCGCAAAGCGCCTGTTATGGCATGTCGAAACGTACTTCGGATGGGGTCCGCAGCGCTGTGTCACCCTTGGAGGAATCTGAACGATTCGGGCGAACTCACGAGAGATTGAAGTCGTTCGAGACGACTTTTCTCGTAGAATCTTTCAACGCTTTCCGTCCGACAGTGAAATCAACGTGATACCATGACCGAGCCCGTGCCGAAAAAACCCGAGCGGCGACCTCGTTATCACGGTAAGAATCCGCGAACGTTTCACGAGAAATACAAAGAACATCAGCCCGAGCATTACGCCGAAGACGTCGCGAAGGTCATCGCGGGCGGCAAGACGCCCGCCGGGATGCACCGGCCGATCATGGTGCCGGAAATCCTGGAGGTTCTCACGCTCCGACCCGGAGATGTGGCGTTGGATTGCACTCTCGGATACGGCGGCCACGCTCGCGAACTTCTCGCCCGCGTGCAACCAGGCGGAAGGCTGATCGGCCTGGATGTCGACTCGATCGAACTCCCCAAGACCAAGGCACGCATTAACGCGATGGGCTTCCCTGCGGAGTCGATTGTAGTAGCGCGAATGAATTTCGCGGGTCTGCCAGGGTTCCTCGCCGAAGCGGCACCCGAAGGCGTGGATGTCCTGCTTGCGGACCTCGGTCTCTCCTCAATGCAGATTGACAACCCCACGCGCGGCTTCACCTACAAAGAGGATGGCCCTCTCGACATGCGAATGAACCCGGAACGCGGACAGCCTGCCTCGGCGTTTCTCTCGACGCTTAACGAGGCGAGTCTCACCCGAATTCTCAGCGAGAATGCGGACGAACCTCTCGCGGCAGAGATTTCCGCCGCGATTCTCAGGACTCACGCCGTGACCCCGCTCCATTCCACGCGATCGCTCGCCGCGATTGTCATCACGGTATTTGAGCGCTTCTCCAGGCACTCGCGGACCACGGCCGACGATACGATTCGCCGTGTTTTCCAGGCGATCCGGATCGCCGTGAACGATGAGTTCGGGGCCTTGGACGCGCTTCTCCGCGCGTTACCCTCATCGTTGAAACCGGGAGGCCGCGTCGCCATCCTTTCCTTCCATTCCGGCGAGGATCGTCGGGTGAAAGCCGCGTTCAAGACCGGCCTTGAGAACAAAACGTATGCGGCGATCTCGCACGAGGTCATTCGCGCCTCCGGAGAGGAACGCCGGGCCAACCCACGTTCCTCCTCCGCGAAGCTGAGGTTCGCGATCCGCAGCAACTCGTCTTGAGACGTCTCGCGAGTCACCACAATCGAAAGCCTGACTTCTCACCGTTTTCTCGGATGGACCCCACCGCACCGTGACCCTATCATGGAGTAGAGAGGAACGAGGACTCGACGACCGCGAGAGTGGCGGAATTGGCAGACGCGCAGGATTTAGGTTCCTGTGTCGAAAGACGTCCGGGTTCAAGTCCCGGCTCTCGCATTACAAACGAATCGTCATGATCCAGTTTGGCTCGCCCGACCGCATGAAAACCGGTCTTCAACCGGCCAACCTCCCGAGGCTTAGATTATGATGAGTATTCCGCTCGATTCATAACGAAAGCGAACAAAAACGGCCTATTTTCAGAGCAACCGAGACCGGCATCACCCGTGCTACGCCGCTTACAGTCTTAAATTGCAAGGGTTTGCGGATCATGTCGGGATGATAGCTGGGATGGCCCGCACCCGGCGATCCGACTCCCGAAGGACGACCCGATGGCCTCCGACCACATGCCCCGCCAGTGGCAGCATCTCGCTTTTCTGTGTTACTACAACGAGATTCACGGGGTTCCGCCCTCAGGGTCCGACATTCAACGCGACTTTCAGGTCAGTCCCCCGTCCTGTCCTGGAATGAGACGACTCACCCTTTGGACTGGTACCGGTGACTCCGCGAGTTGAAAGAACGAGGGCTCACGAATTGACGGCTCACTCTGAATTACTGGGCAGATACAAGCGAGCCCGCGAGGTGAGGTTTCGCCTCAATAATCTCCTCGTCAGCACAATCCCCAAGAAGACGCTTGAGGAGTGCGCGCGAAAACTTGGGTTTTTGCGAAAGGGGACGTTGATGTTCGACAATGAGGATGAGTCGGCCATCCTCATGGATTACTGCATTTACCATCCCGAGCCGGATGGGCGAAACCTCGTGGCGAAGTACCTCGAAAAGGCACTCCCCCCCGATGATTCCGAGGAAATGGCCGCTTTGCGTGCGATGACCGATGCCTACTACTCGCTTTTTCAGATCCTTGAGATCGAGAGAGGCGTAGGTGTGAGCGTTCGGGATTTCTTGCGGGGCGGGACCGGCTTCATCTTCGATATCGGGTACGGGAACACCGCGAAGCGCGAGATGTTGTTTGCCACCCGGGTTATTCCGTTCGAAAACGATCTCATGACCGGAGGGGCCGGACTTCCTGTCGATTCTTCGGCTGCGAAACGGATCGCCAACGAGTTGACAAGGACGAGCCATGACCTCGACCGCTCCGACTTCAACCAGATGACACCTTGGCAAGAAGCCGAGCTGGCCGCCATGGTTATCCGTAGCTGCCTCTCCACCGGCATGTCTTCGCGTATCGCCTACGCCCAGGTGGCAAGTGCCGCCCTTCCCACCCCCGGCAGGTCTGCAAAGCCACGACTCGGTCGCAATGATCCGTGCCACTGCGGGAGCGGTAAGAAGTTCAAAGTATGCTGTTGGCGAGGCTAGCCTTCGTCTGCTCAGGTTCGGACTCGACCCAATCAAACGCCGAAAGAAGATCATCACGTCGGACGTTAATCATGAACCGCGACCACGTCTCGCACAATGATCTTCGTCCCCTTTGGAAGCGGCAAGAATCCGAGGCACTCCCGCGTTTCGAAAAGGGAGCCGGCCCGCCCGTCCTTCCGTCAGCCACAATGTGGCGCCCTCGGTGTGCCGATTCCTTACTTCCCCGTCGGCTTCTTCGTGAAAGTCGCCAGGGATTGCCCGCCTTGTTCGCCGTCCTTGAACTCGGTCGGACGCGCGTTTCCGGGTCCTCCGCTGCACACCGTGAGCTTATCCCCGTCGAACTTGTAGATACCCAGGTTGACTGGAAAATCCTCGCCATTGGGACCCTTGAAGTTGACCCAGTCGAGCGTCTTGAAGGGCTTGGCGGCGGCGTCGAGCTTGACTTCGCCTTTCATCGTACGATCTTCGCCTTGCAGGGTGATGACGAGTGAAACCGTGTTCTCCTTGATCGTCACGGTGATCGGGACATTTTTCTCCGGCCCGAGAGCGGAAGTCCACGACCCTTGAAACTTGGCGAGGTCGCCCTTAAGTTCGACCGGCTTCGCCTCGGGTTTGTCCGCCTTGCGCTTGAGGGTCAGGATGTGAGGATCGCCGCCATCGCCGGCCTTCATTTCCTTCGGGCGGGGGTTATTGGGACCGCCGTTGCAGACCTTCACCGTGTCTTTGTCGACAATCTCATAAATGCCGAGGTTGTCGGGCGCATCGTCGCCGTTAGGGGTTTTGAACTTGGCCCAGTCGATTGTCTTATGCGGCTTGGCTTCCTCGTCGAGCTTGATCTCGCCGGTGAGCTCGAAATCTTGGCCATCGGGGGTCGTGAGCTTGAGTTTGACTTCCGTCCCCCTGAACGTGACAACCGCGTCAAGGTTTTGCTCCGGGCCGATTTTCGTCGTCCACGCCCCTTGAATCTTGGCGAGGTCGCCCTTGAGGGGCTTCTCATCGGCGGCGAACGCGGGCCGGGCGATCAGAACGGCAAGAAAGGCCGCGGGAAAGATCAAGCGTTGCATGTGCATAGGATTTGTCTCGATCGAAGGTCTCGCGTTTGGGAATGTTGAAGAGTTACCCGCCGCGATCGGCGGTGGTTTCGGGAAAAAAACGAAGCTCTTGTGGGTTTACGGCGGCAACACGATGAATGACGAAAGCGGATTTTCAGTTCATTGATTCTTTGATCCATCTTTCCGCTCGGTCGCGAGCCAGGCTTTCAACTCAATCTCTAAATTCTGAGCGATCTTGGGGTTTTCCGCCACGATGTTTCGGCGCTCGGCGGGGTCGGCGACCACATCGAACAGCTCGGCTTTGCCGCCGTTCGTCGCGACAATCTTGAAACGACCGTTCATCGCGGCAAGCTGGTCGATCCCTTCGCTTCGCCACTCCCAGAATAAGGTTCGTTCGGGGATCGAAGACTTACCGCGCCACGCTTCCAAAACGTTCCTTCCATCCACGTTCCAGGACGGCTCGGGATGCGCCCGGACGGTGGCGGAAAACACCGTCGGAAACAGGTCGGTCATGTGGATGACTTCTTCCGAAACCTTCCCCGAGCGAACCTGCCCGGGCCAACGCACGACGGCCGGAACACGGATGCCCCCTTCCCAGAGGGTTCGCTTCTGGCCTCGGAAAGGGCCGTTGCTGTCATGGAAGTTGCTTGTTCCGAGATTCCCTTTCTCGAAGGTCGCGCCATGGTCGCTAGTGAAGATCACCAAAGTCGATTCCGCTAGCTCGTTGGTGTCGAGCGCGCTCAGAACACGACCGACATTCTTATCGAGGCGGGTCACCATCGCCGCATAGGTCGCATTCAACGGTTTGGTCGGGTCTTTCTCCGCGAACTTTCCGGCGTGTAGCGCGACCTCGTCGGCGGGAGCTTCGATATTGAAGTGACTATTGATGAAGGGAACGTAGAGGAAAAAAGGCCTCTTCTTGTTCTTCGCGATAAAGTCGATGGCGTGGTCGGCGAACAGATCGTCGGAATGGCCGGAGACGGGCTTGAGTGACCGGCCTTCCCAGAGTTCCTTGGGAAACTTCTGCCAGGCGTGGGTCGCGTTGGTGAACCCGAAGAATGCGTCGAATCCTTGATCCATCGGATGAACGTAGGTCGTCGCGCCGTCGCGAGGCGCTCCGTGATGCCATTTGCCGAAAAGGGCCGTGGCGTAACCTCGCGATTTCAAGGCCTCCGCTAGGGTGATCTCGGCCGCGGGTAAGTCCTCGTTATTACGGCTGACCCCGCTGTGGATCGTGTACTTTCCCGTGAGCATCGCCCCACGACTGGGAGCACAAACGACCCCGGCGGTATACCAGCGCTTGAAGACCGTGCCTTGCGACGCGAGTTTGTCGAGGTTGGGTGTGGCCCACTGAGTGCGTCCATTGAATCCGACATCGCCCCAGCCGAGATCGTCCGCGTAAAGCAGGACGACGTTCGTCCAATCGGCGGCCCGGACCAACGCCGGACTCAGTAAAATCGACAAGGTGAGCGCGAGGGTGCGAAGTGTCATGGTGTGAGGCTCGGTTCCAGGGTTCACGTCTGGTGGCTCACTCTACAAAAGCCGGCCGGGGGCAGCTATAGTGTCGATTCACCCGGCGCGCGAGGCGAGCGAACCGCCGGGTTCAGACAAGTCGCGATGTCGATCGATGATCCGGGGGAACGACACGATGAGCCAGAGGAAGATGCGGGTAGGCATGGTCGGGGGCGGCGGTCCGTCCAATTTCTTCGGGGCTCCGCACCGCCGCGGGATCTTGTTGGATAACTCCGCGGAGCTGACCGCCGGGGCGTTGCGAAGTAACGCCGCCGACTCGATCGCCTCGGCCAAGGAACTCTACTTTCCGCGAGCGTACCCGGACTGGCAGACGATGATCAAGGAAGAGGCTGCCAAGCCCGAGTCAGAGCGGATCGACTATGTGACCATCGTCACGCCCAACGACGCCCACTTCGGCCCGGCGGACGCCGCGTCCGCCGCCGGAATCGGTGTACTCTGCGAGAAACCTCTCACCACCACGCTCGACGAAGCCAAGCGGCTGCACGCCACGGTCACTTCCAATAACACGCCGTTCGTCGTCGCCTACACCTATACCGGCTTCCCGATGGTGATGCTTGCAAAGGAACTGGTGAAGGACAACTTGATTGGCGAGGTCCGTAAAGTCGAGGCCTGGTATCCGCAAGGCTGGCTTGCGACCAAGCTGGAATCCGAGGGCCAGAAACAGGCGGCTTGGCGAGTCGATCCGGCGAAGGCGGGGGCCTCGGGCTGCGGTGGCGACATCGGCACGCATGCCTACGAATTTGTTCGTTTCGTGGCGGGCCGAACCGCGACGAGGGTGCGAGGGAGACTCAAAACGTTTGTTCCGGGCCGGGCGCTCGACGATGATTTCACGGTTCTCGCGGAGCTTGACAATGGCGGGATCGCCACGATCACCGCGAGCCAGATCACCATCGGCGCTCAGAACGACAATGGCTTCCGCATCAGCGGCACCACGGGTACGCTGGAATGGTCGATGACCGACCATACGACTTTGAAGTATTTCGCGGGCGGCAAGCCATTGCAGCTTTACCGACAAGGGGCCGAATACGGCTATTTCCCAGGCTCGATCAAGCCTTATTTGCGTCTCCCTTCCGGCCATCCGGAGGGGTTTCACGAGGCCCTCGCGAACTTGCATAGAACGCTCGAATGGACGATACGCGGACGTCGCGGAGAGAATGTCCCCACGCCGTTCCCCCATCCCGGCATTGTCGACGGCGTCGCGGGCATGGCCTTCGTCGAGGCGGCTGTCGCCAGCTCAAACCAGGAAGGCGCCTGGGTCAAATTGGGGTGAGCGGGGTTCGAGAGACGAGATTCGGAAACAAATACAATCCCTGTCGAATCTCGAATTTCGTTGGGAGTTACGCAGACTTGAGGCGTAGGGTGGGTCGAGTCTTCGAGGCTCGCCATTGTCCAACGCGTGGTGGGCCTCGACGACTCGACCCACCCTACAAAACTCCGATTCGTCTTTTGGATGTCGCCTTTCTGGTCGGCGCATCAAATATTGATGTTCTTTTATGTTATTGTCTTATGAAAGATCCCCTTGTCCGCTTCAGTGTCGCGATTGGCGGTGAGT
>JAYVYS010000916.1:0-2693 GCA_043784005.1 Isosphaeraceae bacterium | reverse complement strand
TCGAAAAAGACAAGGTGACGCCTGAGATGCTCAACGACCTCGGGATGTCGAAAGAAGAGCTAAATCAGTTCGTGAAGAAGTTCGAGAGCGCACCCAAGGTCGACCCACGCGCGGCCCGAGAGATCGAAGCCAAGCCGACCAACAACCCCGGCCTCGACGCGAACCCGAATCTTCCTTCGATCAATCCAGGAACGTCAGTCAGCACCTCGACAATGCGGGATCGTGGCGGCATCAGTCGAGACGCCATTCGCAATAACGTCGAAGCCCTACGGTACTTGCCCCCGAATGAACTCAAAGCGGGCTTCGACGCTTATCGCAACAGCCTCCAACGCTCCAAAACGACCGCCCCGGCGCGTCGAGCCGCGGCACCATCCGCGCCGTCGCCCGTCAAGTGAAATGAAACTCGCCATTCGCGAGTGATCCGTGGTCCCGGAAAATCGACCGTCCGGGACGACCGATCAAGAAGGGCAGATGCTCCACGCCATGCTTACACCTTTGACGCTCCCTCGACGCTATCTCGTGGGATTCGACCCGCAGGATCTCCCGCACCACTTTACCGATGTCCTGGTGATCGGAGGGGGGCTCGCCGGTTTGCGCGTGGCGCTTGGGATTCGGCCTCCACACCGCGTCCTGGTCGTCACCAAAGACGAAGTGAGAGAAAGCAACAGCGCCTACGCTCAAGGCGGCATCGCGGGTGTTCTCGATCCCGAAGACGACTTCAACGACCATATCGCCGACACACTCGCCGCCGGTAAAGGGCTCTGCGACCCCGAGGTTGTTGAACTTGTCGTGCGAGAGGCTCCCCAGCGAATCGCCGAATTGATTGCCTGGGGAACCGAGTTCGACCAGGAAAACGGCCATGTCGCCTTGACCCGTGAAGGGGGCCATTCCCACCCCCGGATCGTCCACGCCCTGGGAGATGCCACCGGCCGCGAGGTCATGCGCGCCGTGATCAAGCAAGCGGGCGTTCAGCCCAATGTGCGGATCTGGCAAAACAGCTTCACCATCGATCTGTTGACCTATCACGGACGTTGCCGGGGTGCCCTCGTCTGGGACCGTCGCCGCGGCCCGGCGCTTGTCTGGGCACGCGCCGTGGTGCTCGCGACAGGCGGGGCCGGTCAGCTTTTCCGAGAATCGACAAACCCTTCGATCGCCACCGCCGACGGTCATGCCCTGGCCTACCGCGCCGGGGCCGAGCTGCGCGACATGGAATTTATGCAATTCCACCCCACGGTCCTCTACATCGCGGGGTCCGCTCGGCATCTCCTCACCGAGGCCCTTCGCGGCGAAGGTGCCTACCTCCGCGACCGCAATGGCCTTCGATTCATGCCCGAGTATCACCCGCTCGCCGAACTCGCGCCGCGCGACGATGTGTCGCGCGCGATCACGGAGCAAATGGCCAGGACCCAGCACCCATGCGTTTACCTCGACCTCTCGCATCTTGAGGGTGCTTATGTCCGTCGGCGCTTCCCGGGGATCGACAAGCTCTGCAAAGGGTTCGACCTCGATATCACGCGCGACCTGATCCCGGTTCGCCCGGGTGCCCACTACATGATCGGCGGCGTGACCATCGACAGCGTCGGTCGAACGACCCTTCCGGGCCTCTGGGCCGCCGGAGAAGTGACCAGTTCAGGACTCCACGGTGCCAACCGCCTGGCATCAAATAGCCTTCTGGAAGGCTTGGTCCACGGGGCCCGCGCTTCGGAGGATATCGCCCGGACGCTTGATGCCGAAGGCCCGCATCGGCTTGAAGTTCCTCCGCTGGCCCCAACCGATTTTGAAAACGGCCATGAAGCGCTCGACCTCGCTGACATCCGCGATTCCCTTCGCGCCCTGATGTGGCGGTCGGTGGGAATCAACCGAGACGCCAAAGGATTGACCGAAGCCGCCGAACAGGTCGACTTTTGGTGCCGCTATGTGCTCGGCCACGTCTTTCACGACCCCGCCGGCTGGACCTTGCAAAACATGCTCACCGCCGCGCGACTGATGATCTCCGCGGCGCTGACGCGCGAAGAATCGCGGGGCGTTCACACGCGTCGCGATTTTCCCTCGGCAGACCCGGCGTGGTGCCGCCACGTCACTTTTCGCTACAACGTGTCACCGACGGAAGCGGAAGAAACCGCGATCGCGATCGAGCACTCGTGAGGACCGCCGCTCTCAACCCTTGCGTGCCGCCGGTTCCCGGATCGGGTCGCTCAAATTAACTTCCGAGAGCCGTTTCCATCCGGAATCCACGCGGACCGGCGGGTCCAGCCATCGCGTCTTGGGGATGACTCTGGGGACGAAACCGACCAGGTACTCCGGCTTGAATCCCGTGATTCCGGCGAGTTTCGCGTCAATGAGCGGGCTTTTCGCGCCAGTGAGGCACTTGAGGACATGGGCGTCGTCCTCATAAAGATCGAGTTTCGTCAGGCTCCCGAGCCGAAACCCCTCCAGGAGAGCGTCGGCGAACTCGTTGTAGATGTAGCTTTCGCTCGGGCTGGCCCACCAGTCGCGATTCATCTCCGAGAATAACTCCGCGGCCCTGCGCGCGATGCGCACGTCGTTGAAGACGAGGGTGCCATTGAAGACCGTGATGTCCGCGAGAATTCGAAGCACATCGGCGGGAGTGAGCACACCACACGCCCGGCCGTCTCGCAAAAAGTAATCCAGCCGGTCCGCGCAAAGCCAGGGAAGCGGCTTTTCGAGAAGTG
>JAYVYS010000915.1:0-3670 GCA_043784005.1 Isosphaeraceae bacterium | reverse complement strand
CCGCGGCGCTGGCGCGCATTGATGCCGCTTCCCGGTCCTCGTCGGCGGAGCCGCTCGGCGATCCTTGGGCCGACCTCGAACAGTTCACGAAACCGGCACGAGACACGCGCGCCACAAAATCGCTCTCGTTTACCGACGACGCCGGGTCCGCCGGCCTAAAGTTCACCTACCGGAACGGCGTGTCTAAAATTCACCAGATCCCTGAAGCGATCGGCGGCGGCGTGGCGCTCCTGGACTACGACGGCGACGGTTGGCTGGATGTCTATCTCGTGCAGGGCGGGACGTTCCCCCCTGATCCCTCGCCGCCCCCAACGGGTGAGGGCGACCGGCTCTTCCGCAATAGGGGCGACGGCACGTTCGATGACGTCACCGAAAGCGCCGGACTCGGCGGCGGCCGGGGTTACGGGTTCGGGGTCGCCGTCGGCGACTTCGACAACGATGGCCATCCCGACCTCTTCGTGACCCGCTGGCGGGGCTACACGCTGTACCGGAACAAGGGCGACAGGACTTTCGAGGACGTCACCGAACGCGCCGGGCTCGCTGGCGACCGCGACCTTCCGACCTCCGCCGCCTTCGCTGACCTCGACGGCGACGGCGACCTCGACCTCTACGTCTGCCACTATTGCGTCTGGGATGCCGACAACCCGAGGATTTGTCGCGACGGGACCTCCAGGGCGATCATGTCGTGTAACCCGATCGAGCTGGCGGCCCGTCCCGATCACCTCTTCCGCAACGACAACGGTCGGTTCGTCGACGTCACCGAGGAGGCCGGCATTGTCGACCGCGACGGTCGCGGCCTTGGCGTTGTCGCCGCCGACCTCGATGGCGACGGCCGGACCGATTTGTTCGTCGCCAATGACATGTCCGCCAACTACTTCTGGCGGAACCTCGGCGGCCTCAAGTTCGAGGAGGCCGGCCATCTCGCGGGACTAGCGGGGAGCGGCGATGGCGGGTATCGGGCCGGTATGGGGGTGGCCCGCGGCGACCTCGACGGTGATGGCCTGATCGACCTGGCCGTGACCAACTTCTTCGGCGAGTCGACGAGCGTCTATCGGCACCTCGGGTCGGGCATGTTCGCGGAGACGGCCGACGCCACCGGGATCGGTGCCGCCAGCCGTCCGCTGCTCGGGTTCGGGGTCGCCGCGTTTGACGCCGACAACGACGGTAGACTCGACCTGGCGACTGCCAACGGCCACGTTAACGACCTTCGCCCGCACTTCCCTTTTCTCATGCCCGCGCAGCTTCTCGTCGGCCTTGGCGGAGGCCGATTCGATGACGCCTCGGCCCGCGCCGGGGCCTGCTGGAACGTTCTAAGAATGGGCCGCGGGTTGGCTGCAGGCGATCTCGATAACGACGGCCGCGTCGACTTGCTCCTGGTCTCCCAGAACCAACCGCTGGCGTACTTCCACAACGGCACCGACCGCGCCGGCCATGCGTTGACACTCGGCCTGGAAGGCCGCGAATCCAACCGGGACGGGGTCTCCGCGCGGGTGCGCGTCACCGCGGGCGGTCGCACGGTCGTCGTCGACCGGTTCGGTGGAGGAAGTTACCTTTCTTCATCCGACCCCCGCCTTCATTTCGGCCTAGGCGACGCCCGCCACGCCGAGCTTGTCGAAGTCTTCTGGCCTTCGGGACGCACCGACCGCCACAGCGACCTCGCCGCCGACACCGGCTACCTCTTGCGCGAAGGCGACAGACTTCCGCTCCCGCTCCCCGGGTTTGATCGATCCGCCGCCCGGCCCCCGGGTCATTCGCCGCGCTGAGCGTGTGGCGAGAGGTAAATCAAAAGGGGGACATAGCGATGATGTCAGTCCATAGTCAAATTCGCCATGTCCCGAATGGCATGAACTTAAGCGTCAAGCGTTCATGACCATCCGCCGCAAGACTTGAATGGTGAACAACTTGTAGCCTCTTGAGCATAGGAGGGGCGTCAGGCATCCTGGGGGTTAGGATACGACCTCACCAGGAACCGGACGGAGCCCTCCCATGCACCCGTCGATCATTTCTATCCTCGCGCGACTGCGTCAAGACGTCGGTGAAATCCTCAAGCCGGAAACCATTCGCGATGCCTGTCTCCAGGCAGGTTATTCCTGGCGCAATCGCAAGCTCGATCCCGTTGCCACCGTCTCGCTTTTCCTGCTCCAAGTCCTGCATGGCAATACCGCTTGCCAGCAGGTCGTTCGGTTTGGAGAGTGGGCCTTTACCGCCACCGCCTACTGTAAGGCACGCAAGAGATTGCCCCTTGCCGTCTTGCAAGCCTTGGTCGAAATGGTCGCCGCCAAGCTCCGCACGACGACCGGCGAAGGTGCCAACTGGCTGGGGCATCGCGTCTGGATGATCGACGGTTCGGGCTTCTCGATGCCGGATGTTCCCCAACTCCAGAACCACTTTGGATCGCCGACAGGACAGCGTCCCGGCTGTGGGTTTCCGGTGGGTCATTTGGTCGCGTTATTCGATCTAACAACCGGCATGCTTTTGCGCATGACGATCAGTCCGATGCGGACTCACGACATGTCGCAGGCGGCTCACATCGCGTGCGAATTGAAGCCCGGTGACATTCTTCTTGGCGACCGGGGCTTCGGTTCTGATGCCCATATCGCGATCCTCCTGGCACGCGGCAATCACGCGGTATTTCGCATGCACCAGCAGCGGTTCGTCGATTTCACGCCGGGTCGCCCCTTACCGACGAAACTGAGTTACGCCGCCAATCCCAAGAGCCTACCGCACTCGCTTTGGGTTCGCTCCAACGGTGAACTCGACCAAGTGGTGATCTGGTACAAAGGGAAGGCAAAGCCGGATTGGATGAGCCAGGAGGAGTTCGCGGAATTGCCTCCGGAGATCACGGTGCGTGAGTTGCGATATCGGATGGACGTACCGGGATTCCGAGTCCGAGTCATCACGTTGGTAACGACATTGCTTGATTCTTTGATTTACCCGAAAGCGGCGATTGCCGAACTCTATCGCCGGCGGTGGCAGATCGAGTTAAATATTCGGCATATCAAGATTACGATGAAAATGGATATCTTGCATTGCAAGACGGTCGATGGAGTGATGAAGGAACTGGCGATGTTTGCGCTGGCATATAATCTTGTGATATCGGTGATGGTGGAGTCGGCTCGGGTTCAGAAGGTGGCAGTAGAACGGGTTAGCTTTCTCGATGCGTTACGATGGTTAACGCAACCGAAGTCTGGTGGCGACCTCAGGGACATCTTGGTTAATCCGCTCCGTCCCAACCAAGTCGAGCCACGAGTGATCAAGCGTCGAATGAAGAAGTTCCCGTTGATGAAAGAGCCAAGGCCAGTACTCCGTAAACGTCTACTAGAGAAGGACTTGGCTGCTTAAGTTCACGCCATTCGGGGAAGACCCATCTCGCAACCGCCTTGGGATTGGCGGCTTATCGGCAAGGAAGACGGGTGCGATTCTTCACGGCGGCGGCGTTGGTAAACCGCCTCGAAGAGGCTCAAAAGCAGTACCAACTCGACCGTTTCCTCGCTCAACTCGATCGCACGGACCTCTTGATCTGCGACGAGTTGGGCTACCTCTCGTTCAGCCGATCGGGAGCCGAGCGATTGTTCCAGGTCTTCGCCGACCGCTATGAGCGCGCCAGCCTGTTGATCACCAGCAATCTGGCGTTCGGCGACTGGGGTCAAGTGTTCCAGGGCGAGCGAAT
>JAYVYS010000914.1:0-8441 GCA_043784005.1 Isosphaeraceae bacterium | reverse complement strand
CCGCCGATCTTCGCCCTCCAAAACGTGGATGGAGGTGCTGTGCGGCGGCGTCGACCGTTAAGCGTGGCGATCAGGAACTGAGTCCGGCAACAAAGGGATTGGCTTCGATTGGGGATGCTAATCGACAGCGAAATACTGGTCTTAAAACCGCCTCAGTCTGCCTAGAACGCGGTGAGGAATAAAGATGACCCGAACGGCATGAACTTAGGACGTAAGGCTTTCTTCGGAAAGCCTTTGTGTTCAAATATTTTATCATGTTCGACGGCGACTCTAGCACGGATGAAAGCTGGAACGCCTTGAATCCTTGTCGATCATCCCAAGGGTGGTTGAATTGAGGCCGTCGATCGATCATAAAGCCTGATGCTAAAAATTCTTGCGCCTTAAGTTCATGCCATTCAAGGATGACCCCTTCGTCTCCCCGAGGGTAACTCCTTCAAGCTCTCAGTTGATCGCCGTAATGTGGCAAGTCACCGGTTTCCGGACATAAACCAGTTTCAAGAACCGCTCCATTGTTAGTGGGATTGGCTGGTTGTAATCTACCCATCGAAGGATCGGCTGTTTTACGATTCTCTCACCTAACCGTGTGCCGTGCCGACGAACTGGGAGATATGAGTATGTTCGTGCGAAAACGTCTGTGGAGTATGCTCACTGCGGCGTTCGGCCTTGGAATCTTCCTTGCGGGCTGCGGCGGGGTTGCCGGTCGGCCCCCGCTCGGTCGGGTTTCGGGGAAGGTCACCTACAACGGACAGCCGGTGACCACGGGCTCGGTCATATTTACACCGAGCAAGAGTGACAACGGCGGCCACATTGCCACGGGCCCGATCGGGTCCGACGGGTCGTACTCCTTGACCACCTTCGATACCGGCGACGGCGCGGTCATTGGCCAACACGTGGTGACCGTGGAATCGCGCGAGAAGATGAGCGGCCCGCCCATGGACAAGCAAGGGCGGATCACCTACAAGCCCTCCAAGATGACCGTGCCCGATAAATATACCAACCCCGAAAAAACCCCGTTTCGCTACACGGTCGAACCGAGCGGGAACACGATCAACCTGGAGTTGAAGGACTGAGACTCGTCGCTCGCCTGCCCTCCCCGGACGTCACGGCCTTCCGAGTGCATTGAGCCCGGACCGGGCACCGGCGTGGCCGGGGTCGCAGGCCAGGGCGGCACGGAACCATGTGGCGGCCATGTTCGGGTTGCCGAGCTTCGTACAGAGCTGGCCGAGCCGGCAGCGGACTTCGGGATCGCCGGGATACCGCGCCGCCTTCCCCTCAAGGTCGGAGACCTCTTCGAACGACTTCTTGAGGTCGCCGGCCTTGGCCAGTTCACGCTTGGCCTCATCGGATCGGCCGAGGCGGCGGAGTGTCATGCCTCGCTGGTAAAGCCAGCGCGAGTTGAGCGGATCGGAGGCGAGGGCGCGGTCGAGGAGTTCGAGAGCCTCGGCGGGGCGGCCATCGATCAGATCGACTGTGGCTTCGAGAGAGAGCAAGCCGGCGTGGCTGGGGTCCGCAGCGAGCCCCGAGCGGATTAGCTCGCGATACCCTCCCACGTCACCGAGGGCCAGGCGACACTGCGCCAGGAGATAGAGCCGTCCGACCTGGAGGGGTTTCTCACGACAACCTTCGAGTTGACGTTCCGCTTCGGCAAAGTGACCCATCTTCACCAAAACCTCGGACAGTTCGAGACGGACCCGCGGCTGGCGCGGATCGAGCCGCAGCGAGGTCTCGTAGGCGGCCCGCGCCTGCTCATCCTCGGCCGCTTCTTTGAACAAGAGGGCCATGGTCCGCCACGCGGGAGCGTCTTCGGGACGGAGCCGTGTGACGGCCTGCAACGCGGCAACCGCCGACGGACTGTCCCCCTGCTCGTAGGCGGCGACGGCCAGCCAGCGGTGCGCCTCGACGTCGTCGGGGCGGCCCTCAACCGCCCGCTGAAACCAGGCGAACGCCTGGAGTGTCTGGTGAGCCTCGTAAAGGGTGCGGCCCTTCCAGAAAGCGGCGTCCGTCGCACAAGGACCGGCCGGGTCGATCCGCTCCAACGGGCCGACCGCCTCGGCGGGCTTTCCTCGTGCCAGGGCGATCTGCGCACGGATCAGTAAGGCCCGGTCACGGGTTGCGAACGCACCCTCCGGCGATCCCAGCCAGTCAAGCGCCTCCTCGGTGCGTCCCTCACGGAGGTGCCGCGCAGCCTCGGTCAGGTGCCGCTCCGGCCGGGCTCGTTCCCATGCCCATGCCCCGAGCCAGGCCGCAACCAGGGTAAAGGCCGCGACCACCGCGATCTGATACCGCCGAACACCTCCCGAAGAGGGTTGTATTTTACAGGACATGTTCACGTGAAAAACACGCATCACCATAGTCCCCCATCGACGATCTACGATGACATAGGCAAGGTCGCTCGACCACGGCTCTCAAAGTGAGCCTCCCAGGTGTCGATCCCCGCCGGTGATTTTACAGAAACCCTTTCGCTGGCCGCCACGCTCCTGTGAAGCGGTTCGGCGGAATTTTCGGTTCCTTTTTACTACTAATTAGCTAATGCGATCCTGCGCTGTCTAGGATCGCCATCACCCTCACACAGGTCGAGCGCATGTCAGAGCTCGCCAAGGGCGCGGGGCGCGGGCACCTTATTCTTGATCGTTCTTCAGATCAAAACGGGAGTCTGAGATGAAAGCCATCCGAAAAGGCCGGGAAATGAGGGCGGGCGCGTTCACACTGATCGAACTCTTGGTGGTGATCGCGATCATCGCCGTCCTAATCGCCCTGCTGCTGCCGGCGGTCCAGGCAGCCCGCGAGGCGGCGCGTCGGGCTCAGTGCGTGAACAACCTGAAGCAACTGGGAATCGCGCTGCACAACTACCACGACGTGGTGGGGGCCTTCCCCACGTCAATCATGGGGTGGGGCTACGGCAATTCGACCGGGGACCACCGCGCGAGTTGGATCGCGATGACCCTCCCGTTCATGGAGCAGACCCCGGTCTACAACTCGATCAACTTTTCGGTCAACATGCGGACGGATGCGTCCAACAAGGGCGCGAACGGCTTCGCGATCAACCACACGGGCTACATGACGGTGATCGCCACTCTGATGTGCCCATCCGATCCGTCGCCGAACTTCTCACCTTGGCCCCGCGCCGATACCGGCGTGGGCTGGGACTTCAAGAATAACAAGGCGTTGGACTCGGGGCCAAAGCTGAGCTATTTCGGCAACATGGGGGACAACCACGCCGACTCCGACTTCGGAGGGGCTCCCTACTGGCCGTTCAGTACGTTACCTGTCACGCGCCAGGAAGGCTTCGGTGCCAACGGGTCCTTCACCGGGATCATGTCCCGGCACGCCGGGACGTGCGCCATCCGCGACATCCTCGACGGGACCAGCAACACCTTGGCCGTCGGCGAATCACTTTTCGAGTCGTGCCGATGGTTCACCTGGCCCAACCCGAACGGGACCACCTGTACCAGCCAGATCCCCCTCAACTGGAAGGTCCCCCTTAACGACTGGGACCAGGACGGCGGAGTCGAGAGCCGCCGCAACAGCGTCAACTGGCGGGTCGGGTTCGGGTTCCGGAGCCAGCACCCCGGTATCGTCAACTTCCTTATGGCCGACGGCAGCGTCAGAGCGATCAAGGAGACCGTCAACCGCGACAAGGTCTATCGCGCTCTGAGCACCCGCGCCCTGGGCGAAATCACCAGCGCCGACTCGTACTGAGAAACGCCCGCCCGCCATCAGAGGATACCTCGAACTCATGCGCGCCCGGCGGGAGTGGTCCGCCGGGCGTCGCCCCGCGAAGGGCACGGGGGCAGGCTGCCCTGAAGGGAGTTTCTGGGCGCGTCGGACGGGTTGTTTCATCCCGCTCGGGAACACCCGGAACCTTGTGACCAAATGGTTTAAAAAATGCCCATGACCATGCGATCGATGAAACGGCTCAACGCCGCCGGCGTCTCCACCCTTTTACTGTTTGCATGGGGCTGCCAAGGTTGCTCGAAACCGGCCAGGATGTCCGAACCGCCTGCGGACCTCGCGGCAAGTCAGGAGATGTCGAGCAACCTGTCTCGGATCATCAACGAGGCCCGGATCAAGTACGCGGCGCTCCGTTATGAATACGCCGAAGATCTCCTCGAACGCCTTGACCGGATCGAGGCCGATTTTGCGGGCAAGACGGAGGGCTCGCCTCCGCGATACCTGCCCACGCTGGATGAGAAAGAGGAGAAAGAGCATTTCCGCGAGACGGTGCGGCGTTGGGAAGCCGCGTCCGGTAAGACACTCCGGACCGAGGTCGATAGGCTCAAAGCCTCCGTCGCCGCCCGCAAGCCGGGTGAGCTTTTCCACCCGGAGTTCCAGAAGGACTTTTCGTCGACCTTCGACGACTTCATCAAAATCGAAGTTCTTGAGGCCCGCGAGAGGTGCAACCGCGTCATTCAAAAGGCTGCCGAATCGGTGTTCGCCGAGAACCGCGAGCGTCACCCCCAGGTCGCGCGCGAATTCGAAGAGCAGTTAAAGAAACCGGAGTTCGCGGTACCGGCAGCAGCGCGTTGACGCGGAATCAAAAATGGAATATTTTTATGGCCCTCCACGATCCGGGAAGCGTAAAGGGGAATTTAGGAACTGAAGAAAAATTAGTGTCAGTTCTATTTTAGGCAACAAAAAATTGAACTGACACCAGGTTTTCACCCTCCAAGGTCAATGCCCTCCATCCACTAGGGGCAATCTTCATGCACCGTTCGCCTAAAAAGAATCTTGCCGCATAGGGTTGTATTGCGGTTCAAAGCGGATAGGCTCGGAAATCGTGTACGCTCTTCGCCCGGCCCACATGCGATTTCCGCCGCCCCCATTTTGAATCAAAAGGCGTTCAAATGCCTCGAACTTTGATGTTCGCAACCGTGTTGTGCGGCCTTTCCCTCACAACCTCAGCACATTCCGGCGAAGTCATCGGTCCGATCTCAATCTGGCCCAAAGCGGCTCCCGGCGAAAAAGGTGACGTCGGCACCGAGCACGAGATGCCTGCTCAAAACAATGACAACATCGTGCGACTCACCGATGTCTCTCGACCGACGATCACGCTTTATCGGCCCGCTCCGGAAAAAGACACGGGGGCGGCCGTGGTGATCTGTCCCGGCGGCGGTTATCGGATTCTCGCGATGAATCTCGAAGGGACCGAGGTTGCCGAATGGCTCAGTTCGATCGGCGTCACCGGCGTTGTTCTCAAATATCGCGTCCCCACTCGCAAAGACGACCCCTCGCACGTCGGCCCCTTGCAAGACGTCCAGCGCGCACTTGGGCTCGTTCGCAAACGCGCCGGCGAGTGGGGGCTCGATCCCAAACGCATCGGCGTGCTTGGCTTCTCGGCGGGGGGCCACCTCGCGACAAATCTCAGCAATAATCACGCGAAACGGGCGTACGAACCCATCGACGACGCCGATGCGGTTTCCTGCCGACCGGATTTCACGATCCTGATCTACCCGGCCTATCTCACTGGCAAAAGCGGGACCGAGCTTTCCGAGGGGATCAGCGTCACTTCGGAAACACCCAAGGCGTTCCTGGTCCAAACGCAGGACGACGGCGTGAAGGTCGAATGCGCTGTCTACTATTACCTCGCTTTGCAAAATGCGAAGGTTCCCGCCGAGCTTCATGTCTACCCCAAAGGGGGCCACGGTTACGGCCTGCGGCCCACGGTAAATGAAGTCTCGCACTGGCCGGTTCGGGCCGAGGCCTGGATGAAGTCGTTGGGAGTGCTGGACCGGAAACAGAGTACCAGCCCTTGAACTTAGGGGGTCCGCTCTTTGCGGACCATTTCGCCGCAGGTCCATTCATGGTCCGCAAAGAGCGGACCCTACAAATGACGCTTCCTCGATTTCCCGCCGACAAGGAACCCCGCCTATGACTGCATCTCAAATCACTCGCCGCGAAGCCCTGACGAGGCTCGCGGCTGTCGGCCTGGCCGTGCCTTTCGCGCGCCGGGTCCATGCCGCCGCTCCCAGTGAGACGGTTTATCACGCCAGCTTCGGTGCCGCGGGCATGGGCGCGGCCGATATCGGTTCGCTCACCGAGAGCAAATTCCTCAAGCTTGTCGCCGTGGCTGAGGTCGACCTCAAACGCGCCGCGGACTTGAAAAAGCAATTCCCGGACGTGAAGGTCTATCAGGACTGGCGCGAACTGCTCGATAAGGAAAAAAACCTCAACTCGGTCAATATCTCCACGCCCGACCACATGCACGCCCCGATCACCATGTCGGCCATGCAGCGCGGGCTCCACGTTTACACTCAAAAGCCCCTGACGCAAACGATTTACGAGGCTCGCCAGCTCACCCGCGTCGCCGCCGAGAAGAAGCTCGTCACCCAGATGGGTATCCAGATCCACTCGCATCCTGTTCACAAATCGGTCGTGGCGACCGTCCACGACGGCGCGATCGGCAAGGTGAAAGAAGCTTATAGCTGGAGCGGAAAGCAGTGGGGCGATAATAAGCCCCGGCCCGATCGCACCGACCCCGTCCCCGCGGGTCTCGATTGGAACCTCTGGCTCGGCGTCGCTTCCACTCGCCCGTTTCTCTCAGGCTATTACCATCCCGGCGAGTGGCGCAAACGGCTCGACTTTGGAACCGGGACGTTCGGCGACATGGGATGCCATATCCTGGACCCGGTTTTCGCGTCGATGGCCGTCACCAAACCGGTCTCGGTGCGATCTTCGGGAGACGCGCCCAACCTCGATAGCTGGGGCTTGAATTGCGAGGTGAAATACACCTTTCAGCCCACCAAATTCACAACCGAGGCACCCACCCTCACCTGGTACAACGGTGCGAAACGCCCCCCCGCCGAGATCATCGCACTGATCGGGCAACGCGAGTTGAGCGACCAGGGATCGATCTACATCGGCACCGAAGGCGTTCTCTATTCTCCTTATATTGCCGATCCGATCTTGCTCCCCGATGAGAAATTCAAGGACTACAAGCGACCCGAGCCGACGGGAGACAACCATTATCTTCAGTTCGTTGAAGCCTGCCGGGGCAACGGCCAGACCTCGGCCTCATTCGCGTACTCCGGCCCGTTGACCGAGTCGGTCTTGCTCGGTTGTCTGGCGACCCGGTTCCCCGACACGACCCTGGAGTGGAACGCCGATGAACTCAACGTGACAAACGTTCGCGAGGCGAACCGCTTCGTACGTCGGAACTATCGGAATGGATGGGCTGTCGAGGGGCTTTGAGAGACTGGCACGAGATTGACTCTCGCCACGAATTGCGCGCGGAGGCTGGCATCATGTCAGCGGAAGGAGACTCGCATGGCACGCCGCGAAATCAAGGGGGGACATCGCACAGTTGACAGTGGCCTGACATAGGCGCAATCTGCCCCTTTTCCTAGCGATTTCATCGGGGTCTCGCGTTTCATTCGCGACCGGATCGCTGGCTCGACTCCAGAGAATTCCGCGAGTGGCACCGTTGCCCGGATTCTCTCTCTTGTTATAATCCCTGTTTGCTACGGTCCGCTCCTGACGTCAGGGAGCGGATTTTTGTTTCTCAATCCCTTTTTATGTCCAGAGGGCGGACGACAGACGGCCCGATCGCAGGACGAGACGGCCCAGTCGTAACCCCACCGCCCGACGCACCCCATGGAGGATCTCTCTCCCGGGGGCGGGCCGACCGAAACGGAATACCATGGTAGATCGCAACCTGCTCCGCCTTTTCGACGTCAGCGAGGAAGAGCTAAGCGCTGTCGTGTCCCCCAACGGCGAGTCTGAGGATTACGAACAAATCCTGATCGGGGGCCAGAGTTTCAGCATCGGCGCGATCGTCACGGGAACGGTCATCGAGATCGTCGGTGATCAGGTTGTCGTCGATGTCGGCTACAAGTCCGAAGGCCTCGTCCCGCTGAACGAATGGGAAGACGAACCGCTTCCGGTGCATGGTGATACCGTCGAGGTTCTCCTCGAAGGGATGGACGACGAGTCCGGCGAGATCGTGCTCTCCCGCAAAAAGGCGCACCGGATGCGCGCCTGGGAGATGGTGATCTCGAAGTACCACGAAGGCGACGTGGTGAAGGGCAAGGTCACGCGAAAAATCAAGGGGGGGCTTCTCGTCGATATCGGCGTGAACGTTTTCCTGCCCGCCAGCCAGGTCGATATCCGCCGGCCAAGCGACATCGCCGATTACATCGATCAAGAGATCGAGTGCATGATCCTCAAGATCGACGAAAGCCGGCGCCGTGGGGGTGTGGGTGCTCAAGCCCGGCATCAGCTACCAGGCGCTGTGCGAGCGCATTGAAGAGCGGCTGCTGATGTACCCGCGCTTCACCCAGCGGGTGGTGCAGGACGCCGGCGGCGCCACCTGGGTGCGGGATACCCGGTTTGATATCAAGAAGCAAGTGGTGATCGAGACGCTGGCCAAAAAACCCAAGGGCCAGGAGCAGTCCGCGCTGCAAGACCGCGTGGCTGAGCTGGCCATGCAGCCGCTGGACAAAACC
>JAYVYS010000913.1:0-2671 GCA_043784005.1 Isosphaeraceae bacterium | reverse complement strand
CAAGGTGCCCACGAACACCCCGCGGGTGTCGGCCGCGAAAATGCCTGCGAAGTCGGCCTCGTCGCCGTGAGGTGTTGAGATGACCCCGCCTTTCACCATTGAGGTCGTCGGCAAGGGGAGGATCGCGGTCGGAACGGCAAGGCTTGGCACCGGCGCGGTGACCGTGCTTCCCGAGGAACTAGCGCTCCCGTTCCCGGTTGACGACGAACTCGTCTGTGTGCCACTGCTTGAGGTGGGGAGCGGAGTCGCGGCGAAGCTCGCGTTGATCTCGCCGGGTAGGATCAGGTCGTCGATCGTCTTGTCGGCGGGGTTGTACGCGACTTTGGTCAAGATGCCGTTGTAGTAAGATAGTTCCGTGAAGTTCGCATAAGTGATCGGCGTGCCGACCGTTCCGCCCGTGGTGGTTCCCGCAGGTTGGTCGTAGGTGTTGTTGCCAAGGTCGCCAGGAATGGTCGTGTTCGTCGACGGAGGAGGCGCGTACCCGCCTGCCGGGAGCGTCCCGTTGCCGCCGTTGGGCGCGACGCTCGCGGCGATCACCGCGTCAATCAATTGCCCATTGATCAAGAAATTATCGATCGCGCCACCGCCTGTGAAACCGCCCTGTCGATCCTCACCCGCGATGATTCGGGTGGGATAACCGGTCGAGGTGGTGGGGTTTACGGCAAATGTCGAACGAACATTTCCGCCCAAAGTCAAATTCTTGATCGACACCACAGCGCGGATTTGCGAGTTATAAACCGCGTCCGCTCCGTCGGCTCCAACGTTCCCGGTGGTGCCCCCGGCGACGCCGCCATCGATACCCACCCCCGCGGTGATGAGGCTGTTGAAGATCCCGTGCGGGACATTCAGTCCCAGCAAGCTCTTACCAATGTCGATGTTGGCGTTTTGAATACCGCCCTGATTGGCCCCGCCACCTAACACGTTCAGGCTCGCCAGGTTCAGACCCACAGCGAGGTCGGGCACGGTCGAGGCAGTCCCCTTGCCGATCAATGCGCCGTTGACCGTCAGGGTGTTGAGGTTTCCTCCGACAAGGATATTGCCGCCGCTGGGGGCGACGGTCAGATTTCCGTTGACGGTCAGGGAGTTGAGCGTGCGATCGATCGTCACAGCGCCGTTTCCAGACACGGCCATGTCGCCGCCGACCGTGAAGTTGCCGGTCACGTCGCGACCGACGCTGATCTTGGCGTTGTTCGCGACCTTCAAGCCCTCTCCAACGCTCACCGTTCCGGTCACGTCGTTACCTACGGCAACCTGGCTACCCGAGTCGAGAATCAGTGAGCGGGTCAGATTTAATCCGCCGAGATTATGGCCGATCGCGAAAATGCCATTGTCGGACGCGGAGAGATTTCCCCCGACCTGGGTGCTGCCAGTGAGGTCATGCCCGACGACGAAGCGGCCTCCGCGCGTCAGGTTGATCGCGGCCGCGTTGAGCGAGCCTGAGAGGTTATTGTCGATGACAAACAAGCCGCCGTCGATGCCCAGCGTTCCGCCGACGGTCAAGGTCTGCCCAAGGTCTCCCGCGATATGGACACGGCCGTTTGGTCCCAGTGCGACATTCCCCGTCACGCCGAAACTGCCGAGCGGACCGTTCACGTCGATGGAGGCATTCGACCCGAGCCCGGCGAACTGGAGCGTGTTCACCTGGCCATTCAAGGGAGTGATCGGCCCGAGCAGGGTCGCGGTGTTTCCCGCCGTGATCCCGCCGAGCTGGCCGGAATTCACTTTGATCGAGGCGATCTTCAGCGGCGTGACCGGCTTGTGCGGAAGCTGTCGGGTCAAGGCGATGTCGAGACTGCTGGCCGAAGTTGTGCCCAGAAGCGTGACGGCGACCGCGCCATGGCCGACCTGCGTGACCCGTTCGAGCCCTGGCCCGCTCATCGTGAAGGTATAAACTCCCCCCGCGGTCTGAACAGGGCGGATGGGAGTGGGGCCGCTGAAGAACTGGCTCAGGAGTTTGCGGTCCTCAAGCATCTCGATCGCAGGCGCTAGAGTGAACCGACGTGGACGATTGCTGTTGTCCCGAGTCATGGCAGGGCTCCATCCCATCAATCAATCCATCGCGCCGGCCGCGCGGCAAGTTAAACAAGGCGTATTAAACGCCCCCCGACCCGAGTCGAAGCGGGTACGGAATCCCTATCTTCCATCGGACAAAGGGGCGGGAGCCATGAGCGAAAGCGGTCTGGAATAGCGAAACGATGGATTGGTCGGTCCCGGAATTCGTTTTGACTCATGATGGATTCCGGGGTGGTGGGTTGAAACCTCGCATTGAGAGGCCTGATCAGGGTGCCACGGGTTGCACCCAACCCGTGGCCTGACCTATGCCTGCGTCACTCGGGTTGAGTACAACCCGTGGCACACAATAATGGCCTTTCTTCCACCACCCCGGAATCCATCATGAGCCATTTTCTTAATTCGCGAGAATCCGTTGCGCCGCGGCCACGCGCGCCAGCAGTTCGCCACGTGCGAAGGGCTTGGCGAGGAAATCGTCGGCACCCGCGTCGTAGCATTCGACCTTGTCGTCATGTTCGGAACGGGCCGTCAAAAGGATAATGTATGTATAAGGAAGACTGGAGAGCCGGGCGCGGATTCGACGACACAATTCGATCCCGCTCACTTCCGGCATCATCCAATCGGTGATGACCAGCCGAAAGTGTTCCGTCTGGAGCCGTTC
>JAYVYS010000912.1:0-3321 GCA_043784005.1 Isosphaeraceae bacterium | reverse complement strand
CTTCCCCTTGTGCCACCTCTTCCTCTCGTGCCACCTCTTCCTCTCGGGATCTAAATGCTCGACTTATCTCTTCGCGGTCCCTAACCGAGATCGTCAAGGCTTCGATGCTCCGACCAGGCTTCCGGCGGATAGTTCGGTCGCGACCCGCTCAAACAACGTGTTCCAGTCGCCCGATTCGGATTGGCGGAAGAGGCGTGCCGAGGGATACCACGGGCTGTCCTCACGATCGATGAGCCAGCGCCATTCGGCCCAATAGGGAAGGACGATCCAGACCGGAATTCCCAGCGCTCCGGCCAGATGCGCCGGGGATGTGTCGGGCGTGATCACAAGGTCGAGGTTGGCCATGATGGCCGCGGTGTCATGGAAATCGACCCAGTCTTCCGGCGCGATGCGCTCAGGATCTTCGATCGGAAAGGGTGCCTTCCGCTCCTGAAGTTGCTCTGAGCCAAAGCCTTTTTGAAGGCGGATCAAGCGGACCCCCTCAAGGCTGGCGAGCCGTTCGAATTGGGCCAACGGGAAGGAACGCACCCGATCCCGTTGATGAGAGGGGTCGCCTTGCCAGACGATGCCTATCTTGAGGCCCGGCCTTTGTTTTTGGCCGAGTCGCTCTCGCCAGCGTCCGATCGCGGCAGGGTCGGCGGCCAGGTAGGAATTGAACGTGGGAATGGTTTCGAGCGTTGTTCCAAGGAGACGCGGAAGGCTCAGGATCGGTGCATGGACGTCATGGTCTTCGGAGGTTTCCCCACGGACGGAAAGCGCGTCGATCGCCGGGCAGTTCGTGAAGAGTCTGTGCAATGGCCTTGGGCATTCCACCAGCACCCGCGCACCCAGCGTTTTGAGCAAGGAGGCGTAACGGATGAACTGGATGGTATCACCGAATCCTTGCTCGGCGTGCAAAAGGATGGTTCGACCTTGAAGAGGTTCGCCTTGCCAGGGTGGGCGAGGACGCGGGCGAGGGGCGTTGCCCGGGATCTTCCAGCGCCATTCGAATTCGGCGAAGCCATTTGCGTAGTCGCCACGCGCGAGCCAGATCAAAGCGCGGTTCATGTGGGGAGAATAATGATCCGGCTCTCGATTCAAGAGGTGCTCACAACACGCGAGAGCTTGCTCGGTGTGTCCTTGTTTGCCCAACGATGCTCCCAGGTTGTTGAGAGCGTCGAAGTGTTGGCCATTGATGCGGAGCGCCTGCCGGTACGCGGCGATCGCTTCGGGAAAGCGGCAAAGGTCGTCAAGGACATTGCCCCGGCGGTAGTGCGGTTCGGCGTCGTCGGGCCGGAGCAGGATCGCGCGATCGCAGGCGGCCAAGGCCTCTTGAGGACGGCCCAGATCGCGAAGCAAGCCGCCCAGGATCACGTGCGATAGCGGGTTTTCCGGCTGAACTTTCGAGGCCTGTTCCATGGCGACGACCGCTTCGGAATGTCGCCCCTGAGAGGTCAGTGCAATGCCAAGGCCGAGATGCGCATCGGCCGATGCGGGATCGGTTTCCAGCACGGATCGAAAGGTCGCCTCCGCTTCAGCGAATTGACCCAGCGCGAGAAGCGTCTGACCGAGTGGCAATAGCGTCGGGATGTGACCGGGACGTGACTTTGCGGATTGTCTCAGGTTGGCCGCCGCCTCGTCGAGTCGATTTTGATGGAGTGCGATCAGGCCGAGCAAATGGTTCGCATCGGGATCGGTTTGGTCGAGGCCCCTGGCGATGCGTTGGGCATCATCGAGCCGACCTTCCCGAAGGTGATCCCAGGCGATGGTAATCTCGTCCATGATTCGGCTTGATCCGAGAGGGTAAGGGATATCCATTTAAGGAAGCCTCTTCGCAGGCTCACATAAAGGCTTCCGCCGAGCAAGAGAGCTGTGATGGCCAACAACCCGACGTGCCGCGTCATGACGCGATCCAACATTGGAGAGGGAGGGTCCTCCAACGTAAGGATCGTCCTCACGCCAGATCGAATAGAAGAACCTCCGCAGGCGCGCCGACCCCTTGAAGCGATACGGCCGCCTCGTCGCTCAAGGCCGCCCCGTCACCGGCTTGAAGGGTCTGGCCACCAAGACTGACAGACCCCCGCATGACCTGAACCCAGGCATGGCGTCCTGGAGCCAGCTCGTGTCGGAGGCTTTCCTCTCCTTCAAGACGGGTGAGCGACAACGTCACGTCCTGGTGGACGCGGACGGTTCCCTCGCGGCCGTCTTGGGAGGCGATCAACTGGAAGCGGCCTTTGGCAAGGTTGAAATCGACCTCGACCTCCTCGTATTCCGGCGCGTACCCCTTGCGGTCGGGAATGATCCAGATTTGGATCAGGTGAACGGGTTCGGTCGCCGAGGAGTTTACCTCGCTATGCATGATCCCGGTTCCCGCCGTCATGCGTTGAACCTTGCCCGGCGTGATGACCGAACTGCTTTCAAGGCTGTCTTGATGACGCAGTGCGCCCTCCATCACCAGCGTGATGATCTCCATGTCCTGATGCCCGTGGCGGCCGAAACCGATCCCCGGTGCGACTTGGTCTTCATTCAGGACCCGGAGCGATCGAAATCCGTTGTGCTTGGGGTCGAAATATTCACCGAACGAAAAGCTGTGATAAGTGTCGAGCCAGCCATGGTTGAAATGGCCACGCGCGCTCGAAGGTCGGACGCGGATCATCGAGAAAGTCCTTTCAATTGTTGAAACGATCATTGTCGAAACGACTAAAAACTTAAAAAATTAGATCCCTTGGTTTTGACGCGCTTTGACGAGCAACGTGTTCAGCGCGGCGATTTCCTCGGGCGAAAGATGGCCGAGTTGTCGCCGATGCAGTTCACGGACTGGGCCTTCGATGGATTGCACCAACGTGCGACCCGTTTCGGTGATGGTGACCAGAACGACCCTGCGATCCTCGTCGGTTCGTGCCCTGCTGACCAATGAAAGGGCTTCGAGCCGGTCGACCAGTCGGGTGATATCGGGGAGGCGGGTGACCATTCGTCCGGCGATTTCGAGACACGGCAGAGAATGGCCTTCACCTCGAAGAATTCGCAACACGTTATAGAGAGCAGACGAGATCCCGTGCTGCTTGAAGAGACGCGAAAACCCAGCCTGAAGGATGTCGTTGGTGCGAACGAGGTTCAGCGAAACCTCTTCTTCGGGAAGGTCGAAGGGGTGCTGCTTTTTCAAGTCCGATTGCAACCCCGAACGTGATCCCATCAGCACCTCCGCACCGTCAACTCTCGTCTCGAATCCTCTGATATCGTACGTTGTCACAATGATTGTGTCAACAGCTAAATGGATTGACGGGGTGATTCCGGGGAGATTTACGGGATGCCGGAACGTGGGAAACGTGTTTTGAGAGACGT
>JAYVYS010000911.1:0-17582 GCA_043784005.1 Isosphaeraceae bacterium | reverse complement strand
CGGCTTCCTTCCCTATTTCTACCCGCCGTGGGTGGCGCTGAGCATCGTGCCGCTCACGGTTTTTGAATACTCCACGGCCAAGGCACTCTGGATCTATCTTGGCGCACAATCATTGGTGGTCGCGGGCTTTTCGCTCAGAAACCTCCTCTCTTTTCGACGCCATCACCGGGCACTCACGATCGCGCTGGCGCTGACCTTCATGCCGGCTTTTTCCGCTCTTGAGATCGGACAAGTCGCGCCGTTTGTATTGCTCCTTTCCGCCATTTTCCTGGAGCTTTTGAAACGGGAGGAAGACCTTCTTGGCGGCTTCATTCTGGCATGGCTGACCATCAAGCCGCAGTTGACCGTTGTCGCGATTCCCGCCGCGTTGATCTGGGCCGCGAGGCGACGCCGATGGAACGTGGTTGTGGGCTTCTTCGCGACACTCGGAGTCCTGTGTATCCTCAGCGCCGGATTCCTCGCGGACTGGCCGTTGAGAATGGTCGCCGCCCCTCGCGCGTTTCCATTGCCGACGTCGGTCGATCCTTCTGTCGGCGTAACCTGGCTCTCACTCTGCCAGACTCTGAGGTGGAAGGGTTGGCCTCTGGCGCTCGCCTACCTTGCCGCCGCGATTCCCGCCGTTTTTTTGACGTTGCGCGCCGCCTGGAATCGGAATGGCCCGCTCATCGAGACGTTCGGCCGCGGCATCCTCGCCGTGTTTTTCGTCGCGCCCTACGCCCTGGGCTACGACCTTGCCACGCTCGTGCTTCCCCTGCTTGTCGTCGATTCCAAGCTCTCTAAGCGTGCGGGAACTTGGTTGATCGGAGTGGCCATGATCGTGCCATATTGGAACCTCTCGGCCGTGCGCGCCGGGGTTCCTCAAGTCAGCTTTTTCTGGATGCCCGTGGCCTTGGCGGCGGTTTGGTTTTGGGTTGAAGGCCGGAAAATGCCCGGGCTTATCCCCCCGCAGCCGTGAAGCGCTCAAGGTTCGTACGTGATTATGGAGGATAATCGAGGAGCGTTGTTACACTCGGTTTTCAAGCCAATGTTCGAGGCGTTTCAACTCCGACTTTGCCAGATGGAGGGATCTCGCGACGTATGAAAGACCGCGAGAACAAGGATCTGGTCGAGAGTTACCCGGTAATAGACGCAATATGGGAACCCGGCAATCGACGCCTCTCGAATGTCGTCGAGTGCCACCAGGAACAGAAGCGGCCGTTCACTGATTTGGTCCAGAAGCTCTTGCAAAGCCGCAGTGAAAGCAGCACCCAGGCCGGCCCGTTGCAAGCGGTACCAATTCGCCGCGTTGTCATACTCGACACGAGCAGCTCGGAGGAGGACCAGTGGAGGTCTCATTGTTGGAATCGAGAAAGCGCATCGGCTTTAATCGTCTCCCAGGGGATCACGTCCTCCGGATGAGCCTCATGCTCGACTGCCCGCCTACGCAACTCTTGCTTTTGCGCCTCCGACAGTTCGCTCGGCACAGCCGTCTCCGCCACGCTGGCCCAAATCTCTTGAATCAAAGCGATCCGTTGTTCGACGGGAAGTCGATCAATTCCCAGCGATTCGATTGTCGGTGTCATAGTACCGCCTCAGAAGAGCTTGGAGATCGAGAGTCATCTCTCAATTGATGTTACCACACCAAGAAATCGCAGGAAAGCGTTGGTCTTTCCAGACATGAAGTCATCCCCCCGCAGCCGTGAAGCGCTCAAGGTCTTCACCTTTCGCGACCACCGTGATTCCGTCGTCGGTCACGGTGAGGCCGCGCGCCAGGTCGGCTTCGCGATTCCAGCCGACTTCGAATCCCGGGGGGATGTGGACATCCTTATCGATGATCGCCCGACGGATGCGCGCATGTCGACCGACGACCACCTGATCGAACAAGATCGAATCCTCGACCAACGCATAGGAATTGATGCGGACTCCCGGCGAAATGATGCTTCGGAAGACCTGACCGCCCGAGACGATCGCCCCCTGACAAACCAAGGAATTGAGCGCGGCACCTCGGCGATCAGGGTCGGTGTGAACGAACTTCGGCGGCGGATAGGGGGGCTGAAACGTGTGGATCGGCCAATCCTGATCGTACAGGTTGAGGATCGGCTCGATCTGAATCAAATCCATGCTGGTCTGGTAATACGCATCGATCGTGCCCACATCACGCCAGTAGGCACCTGTCGACTCTTTGCGGTTTTCGTCGCGGAACGGGTAGGCGAACACGCGCGCGGAATCGAGCATTCCCGGGATGATGTCGCGGCCAAAGTCGTGCTGGCTTGTCTCTTTCTTGGCGGCATCCTGAAAGAGCAGCTCGTACATGACGTCGGTCGCGAACGCGTAAATCCCCATCGAGGCCAGCGAAAGCTCGGGGTTGCCGGGCATCGCGGAAGGATCTTTGGGCTTTTCTTGAAAGCTCAATACCCGGCCCGATCCATCCACCGCCATCACTCCAAATTCCTTCGCCTGCGCCCTGGGAACCGGCAGACACGCGATCGTCAGATCGGCCTTTCGTTCCCGATGAAAGGCGATCATTTTCGAATAGTCCATCTTGTAGATATGATCGCCGGCCAGGATCAAGGTGTCGCGCGGGGCGGCTTTCTCGATGGTGTAAACATTCTGGTAGATCGCGTCGGCGGTTCCTTGATACCAATGCTCGGCGATCCGCTGCTGGGGCGGGATGACTTCCACATACTCGCCAAGCTCGCGACTGAGAAACTTCCATCCCTGGTCGATATGGCGATTCAGGGAGACGGCCTTGTACTGGGTGAGGATCAAGATCTTGCGGAGATCCGAATTGAGACAGTTGGACAGGGTGAAATCGATGATCCGGTAGATTCCGCCGAACGGGACCGCAGGCTTGGCCCGGTCGCGCGTCAAGGGTTCCAATCGACTTCCCCGTCCCCCCGCGAGAACAATCGCCAAAACGTCTCGATGCACCGGTTCCCCCCTCCAAACCCCGCGCTCACCTTCGCCCGCGTCACACGTCCATTGTGTAGCTTACAGGCCTGTAAGCCAACGGGCTACCGAAGCGGGGGAAGATTGGCGGAAGGATTTCCGGCTTCTGAATCTGAAAGGCTCACTCTTTCTTGGGAGTCGGCTCCGGGTCGTTGGTGGCCGGTGGTGTGGGTCCGCCGTCCACCTCTTTCGGAGTGGGTCCGCCGTCCACGGCTTTCGGAGTGGGTCCGCCGCCCATACCTTTCATCATGCCGCCGCCGCCCATACCTTTCATCATGGCGCCGCCACCCATGCCCTTCGTCATGCCGCCGCCACCCGCGCCCTTCGTCATGCCGCCACCGTTTGCCTCGGCTTGGGTTTTAGCGATGAAAGCGTTCCTCTCGGCGTTCGTAAGGGGATTGGAGGTGATGTTCGCGTCGTTTTCATTGACGGGTTTCGTGTCGGAATAGGCCAACATCGCGGCGATCCCCAAGCTCACTCCCAGCCCGAACCCACCGATTCCTCCCGCAAGCATCGCCGGAGCCTTGAATCGCCAGGTCCGGACGAACAGGCTCACGCCGATGGCCAGTACTGCCATGACCCCGCCAGTCATCCCGAGTCTGGGCGTCACCATCGCGACATAAGGCAGGTCGTCGCCATCGGGCGAGGTTCCGAACATCCCAAGCGCGGCACCCAGCGCCAGGCCACCGAGCGCGATCGCGACGACGATCGGGACTTTGACCCGCTTCGTCCCTGAAAACGCGAACAGCAGGATTGCCAGTAACGTCACCACGACGCCGCCGACAATGAGGACGAACGGAATCGACATGGCGAAGCCTCGTTCTTGCGAAGGTGTCGATGATCGGAGAATGAGACCGCAATGTAATCGACGCCTCACCGCCAGACGAGAAGATTCGCCCGAAATCCGAATGAGTCTCGGGATGCGTGGAGCTTTTCCCGAGCGCTCTGGCCGGGCTTCGCTCAATGCAAAAACGACCCTCATCCACCGCGTCGCGGCACCTTCTCCCTGTGGAAGAAGGAAAATGTCGGACTTTGCAATCCTCCCGCGCTCTGCCACGACTCTCGCGACCTTAACCTGCAATTGATACATTGGTCATCAGACCCACACCCTGAGCGCGCAGAATCCTTGATTTGGCATCTGTCGCCGCAATGCCTTGGTTTTGCCCCGCCTTCCCCGGAGACGTCCCGCCGTGAACCCCCGCCACACCCTGCTTGCCATCGCGATCATCACCATCTTCGCCACCACCTCCACACGCGGGCAAAACCCGCCTCCCGCTGGAGAGGTTTCCACGGCGTCCATCGTTTCGGCCGACGCCAAAGACCTGCTTAAAGCCTTGCAGAACGCGAATGTCGCGACTGCCAAAGAGACGATCACAAGGCGCTATCACTTCGGTTCACAAGGGTCTGTCGGCACCTTCTCAAACCACACCAGTCACTCGAATCGATTGATCCCCTTTTATACGTTCGGAACCAAGCTCGACCCCGGCTCGGTGACCGGAAAAAACAGCGTTTATCGGAACGCGCAAGGCCTCAAGACGCTCTACGGATTCCTCCCTGAGAATACCCTCAACCCTCAAGCCGACTACTGCGACCAAAGCGACATGGCCAAGGTCCTTTCCGACGCTGCCAAGAAGGGCGTCAAGCACCTGTTCATCGTCTGGTTCGACGGCCTCGACTGGCCGACAACCCAGGCCGCCGCGGTATCCAAGACCGGCAAAATCTACACCGAGGGCAAAGGCTCGGGCTTGATCTTCCAAGACTACACGGCCAACGGCTCCGCGAAGTTCGGCTTTTACGTCACCTCGCCGACGTACGACAAGAACGTCCCGGACATCGACGCCCAACAAGTGAGAATTCCCGCCGATTCCCATCAGGGAGGCTACGACCCGCGGATCGCAGGGCCCAATCCGTGGACCGCCGGTCCGCTCGCGGCCAATGCCCCGGGCTATTTGAAAGGGCAGGCCGGTGACGCGCGCGACATGCAAGGCGTGGCCTCCGTCAATCGGGTCGTCCACGCTTATACCGACTCGTCATGCAGCGCCGCGGAGTTCGTCACGGGCAAGAAAGCGTACAACAATGGTGTAAACGTCACAGACAACGGCGAACTCGTTCCCACCCTCTTCCACGCGCTGCAAGCCGAGGGCTGGAAGGTCGGCACGGCCACAAGCGTCCCGTTCGACCATGCCTCGCCCGCCGCGATGTACGCCCATAACGTCCATCGCGACGACTATCAGGATCTCGCCAGAGAGATGCTCGGACTCCGCTCGATCACACAGGAGGATGGCAAGGAGCCTACCCATCCCGGCCTCGACGTGGTGATCGGCACCGGCTTTGGCCAGGTTGCCAGTGATAAGGGCCTGGCCACGGATCAGGGGAAGAACGGAGTTTCCGGCAGCCTGTATGTGACCGACGCCGACAAGGCCGCGGTGGATGTTAAGAACGGCGGTAAATACGTGGTCGTCGAGACGAAAGCCGGTCGCAACGGCGGAGACGCCCTGATCTCGGCCGCCGAACGCGCGGCGCGCGAGGGCCATCGGCTCTTCGGCTTTTTTGGCTCAAAGACCCTGAATCATCTCCCCTACCGCACGGCCGACGGCCGGTTCGATCCCTCGGTCGACCTTGATGGCAAGGCCGATCTCAACACGCCCGCCGACCTCGTCGAACAGCCCACGCTGGCCACCATGACCCGAGCCGGCTTGAAGGTCTTGGGAAGCAAACCCGGCCGGAAATTCCTCTACTTCATTGAGGCTGGCGACGTCGATTTCGCCCTCCACAAAAACAACCTGGACAACGCCGTGGGTGCGGTTTATAGCGGCGAAGAGGCGATCAAGGCCGTGATCGATTGGGTCGAGGCGAACAGTGATTGGGACGATTCGGCGATGATCGTCGCCGCCGACCACGGGCACTATCTGGTGATCGATGATTTGAAGGCGATCGCGGGGGTGAAATGAGGCGACCTTCGCTCGATCCAACATCTCCCTTGTCGACGAAACAACAACCCGACGGAAGGCTAGGATTGCTTCTCATCACAAGGAGAGTCAGAAAGGGACCAAGTGGTGCAGGCATTCCTGCCTGCAAGGGCCGAATTCAGGCAGGCAGGCAGGAATGCCTGCCCCACGGCGACTTTCCCTCGTGGGTGGAGCGATTTAGGATTGCTTCTCATTCGTAGGTTGGGTCGCAGGTTTAGCCCGGTGTGGGGTCGTTGTCAACGAAACGACTGACGACGGAGGCCGATACGATGTGGCGATGTCCGAAGTGCCGGAGCAAGGTCGAAGACTCGTTCGATGTCTGCTGGTCTTGCGGAACAACTCCCGACGGGGTCGAAGATCCCGATTTTATCACGGCCGACGATGCCGAGGCGATCGAGGAACCCACTTCCGAGCTGGACCCCGAGCAGGGTTTCGACGACCCTCTCGCGGACTTTGCAGGGACGCCCGTGCCCGACCTCGTCGCCTGTTACATGTCGTCGAGCACGGTCGAGGCGAAGTTCATCGCCGACCGTCTGATGGAAGAAGGCATCCCGGCAATCGCCGATCGCCAAGACATCAACATGGTTATGGGCGGCTTGAATCCTCAGATGTGGGGCTACGGCCCCAAGATCCGCGTCCGTGCCGAAGACCTGCCTCGCGCGCAGGCCTGACTCAAAGCTTACGAACAACGCCGCAAGTCAAAGCTCTAGGAATGAGGCTGCGAGATTCCTGTGGCGTGGGCACTGGCGAGCGAGGGTCTGGTGGTACGTCTGGCCGGGCTACGTCGTCGCTGTCCGCCGGGAAGCACTGGACCAAGAAAGATCGGCGAGGGTCTCCAGACCCCGTCGGCCTCGGAAATGTTGATCACGTCTGACTTATGTTCAACAACGACGGTGTCTAGTGGTAGGTCAACGCTAAAAAAGTGGGGTTCGCATCCGAATTTCGTAGGGTCCGCTATTGCGGACTACGTATTGTCTTATGTAAATATGGTCCGCAATAGCGGACCCTACCACACCCGTACATTTAGCATTGACAGGGCACTGGAGACCCTCGCCGATCGCGAGGAACGTTGATCACCAACAGCGAGCGTCGCGAAGTGATTCAAGGCAGGGGTGTGCAACGGCCTGACTCAAAATTCTCATCGGCACGACGGCCAGCCGCTTCCAGACGCCCTGCCAAGATGTCCGATTCGATCCGCTGGTCCCACTGTTCGGACAGAAACTCCTCAAACCAGTGCGAGAAGCGGTCAAGCTCCTCAGCCGGGAGTTGGGTGACGGCGGACTGAAGTTCTTCGATGCTCATGATGATTCCGCTTAACTTTCCAATCCGACGATCACAAGAAAATGTCCGCCACATCCCCTTCAACGATCCGGCGCGGGCGATTTGTTCACGAATTCGAGCGACTTCTCGATCAGGATCTCGCCCGTCATCTCGCCGAGCGAGGTGCGCGAAACATACTCGTAACGCGGGAAGCTCTGGAAGTCGACCTTCGTCAAAATGTAGCCGAATGCTTCGTTCGTCAGGCCGAACAGAAGGTTATTCTTGCCTCGCATCTTGCGTTTGAGATAAAAGCCGATGTTTGGCAACGCCTCGCCAGGGATCGTCAGGATCTGCGCGTCGCCAAGGTTGACGAGGTTGATCCTCGCGTTGATCGATCGATCGCTGTTATGAGGATACTTCAGTGGCGAACCGAGAATCACCGCCCACATGATATCCGAATCTACAGGAAAGCGCACGTTGATCGACTCGCAAAACAAGGTCGGATCTTTCTGTTGGGGAGCCTCTTTGATCAAGCGAAGCGCCTCGTCGGACATCAGATGTCCGATCCGCAGGCATTCCTCCCAGGCGCGCGCATCCGACCAGTAAGCGCGTTGCGCGTCTTTGGGTTGATCGAGGTTGCGATTGTCGGCCGTGACCATCCCCCCTTGCGCTCCATTCATAAAGAGGGCCGCGCCCCCGGTTTCCCGCTCGATCTTCTCGCAAAGGGGTCCGATCAGGTCCGGGCTAAGCACGCCGATGTCGTTGCCAAGAACTTCGGGATGGATCGCATAGTTGACCAGTGTCGCGATCGATTTTCCTTGCGGGCTGATGGCCTGGATGACACTCATGCGCCGATCGTAGAGGTCGGGGGCGTAGTAATTATAGGCGATTTTCCCTTTCGCCTCGCCGGTCGCGACCTTGATCCACGCGGGCTGGAGCTGATCGATCGCCTCGTTGACCGCCTCGGCCGCTTTGTCGCAGACGAGGTCCATGTATTTGAGGTCGCCGGTATGGCCCCCATTGCCATCGGGGAACGCATAACAATCCGGCGCGCTATGGGTGTGGGTCGAGCCGATGAGGATGTTCTCGGCGGGAATCCGTTTCACCTTGGCCCGTACCCGGTCTCCCAGCACGGAAGGAAACCCGATCACGTCGAGCGAAACGACGGCGACGGAGGTCGTGCCTTTTTGATAGACGATGGCCCGCGCTGTCAGCTCTCCGCGCTTTTCCTTCGCCGGTTTGGGCACCCCCATCCCGCCCGAAACCGGTAGGAGGGGGTCGGGAGTGATCACACGGACGGCGGCCCCGACACGGATCTCGGCCCGTGCTTCGGAACGCATGCAGAGAACTCCCATCCAGAAACACAAGACGATCATTCGACGGATCATGGACGGTCTCTCCAGGGATCGGCACGTCGCGGAGTTTGGCCAGATTGTCATTTGGAATGCTCAATGGAATCGAGCCCCGGTCATGATACAAGACAATTCTGTGGAAAGGATCGCGCGTGAAGGAATCAAGGTTCCTCTGTGCGAAAGCGGTCCGGCTTCGCGAAACTCAAAAGGGACCGATCATGGATGCGCGATTTCATCCGGCACAAACGGCACTCGAAAGAGGCGATGTCGAGGGTCTGGCGTTGTTGCTCAAGGCCGACCCGGAGCTGGCAACCGCGCGATCCGGGTGCAGCCATCCCACGCTCTTGCAATGCCTCGTCCTGACAATGCCGCCGGTCGATATCCTTGAAACCCTGATCGACCTTTTGGCCGACCTCGGTGCCGATTTGAACGACCCTTTGGTCGCGGCATGTTCGGTCGACAATTTTCGGGCCGCCGTGAAACTTCTCGACCGGGGAGCCGCCATCGACGGCGATGGCCGCTGGTCTCCACTTGAGGAGGCCTTGTATTGGGGACACGACGGCTGCGTACGGCTCTTGTTGGAACGAGGAGCCAACGTCGCCAACCTTCGCACCGCCGCGGCGCTTGGAGACATGGAAAAAGTCGCGCGCTGCTTCGATGCGAACGGAGCCCTGACGACTGCGGCGGGAGTCATCGCCTCGCCATTTTTTCGTACATTGATTCCCGACCCGATCCGATCCGACCCGACGCAAATCATCAACAACGCCCTGGTCTACGCGGCGGCGTGGGGTCGATGTGAAGTTGTCGATTTCTTGATGGATCATGGCGGACGGATCAACATGATTCCCGCAGGCTTTGATTACGCGGGCACACCCCTTCATTACGCCGCGCTCAACGGTCGCAAAGAGATGGTTGATCATCTCTTGCGACGTCACAACGCGGACCCCACCGTTCGCGACACCAAGATCGGCAACCTGTCCGAAGGCTGGGCGCGGCATGCCGGTCACGAAGAACTCGCGGAATCTCTGCGGCGCGTCCGTCTTCGCGCGGAGGCATTCAATGCGGCGCAGGAATTCTCCGTGTGATAACCGACGCGACAACGTGACAGAGCGTGCCCACCAGCAGAATGATCACACCGTATCCACTCAAGGGGGCGGAAAGCTTGCCTCGTGGTGAATCGCGAAAGAAAGCGACGACCAACATCAGTCCCGCGACTAACAGAAGCGACGATCCGAGAGCCTGAAGAAAGCGCGGCAGTCCGTCTCTCGCCGGCAAAAGATAGCAACCAAGGGCGAGATGCACCATCGCCGCGGAAAGAATATAGATATGCCGTGATCGGTACAAGAGGCGGGTCAAGGGTTCAAGCTCGTCAAGACGACCCAGACCCGTTCGCATATAGAATCCCGTTGCCAGAAACGTGGCGAGCGCGGCCAAGCCGAACAGCAGATGAATGCGTCGAAGATCATACATGGATGTTCACAAAGTAAGCGTTGAGTGAACTCTCAAAGCGATCCGCCCGTGACGGGAATCGACTCTCGGCACCAGTAGATCAGGTCGGTGACCGCGGGCTGACCGCCAGAGGCGCGGATCAAGGTCGCGATCTGCCCTCGGTGATACGAGGAATGGCCGAATAACTGATCGAGGATGTCCTCGACGCGATTGCGAAACCTGCCGGCGTCAAGGCTTTGATACTCGAACTCCCGAGCGAGTCCCGCGTCGTCGAGCTTGGCAAGATAATCGGTCCACGACGCCTGAATCTCTTGCCAATGCGACACGACCCGGGCAAGCTCCGCGTCGTCCACGAAGAGCGCGCCGGGTGGGGCGGAGACGATGCCTAGCCGATAGAGCCAAACATGCCGCGCGGCGACAATGTGGTGGAAAATCGCGACGGCCTTGCGATACTCGGCCGTCGCCCGCATGTCGGCGGGCACTGTCTCGAACGACGCGAACACCTTGTTATGAGCGTCGCGTTCGTAATCAAACCAGCGGCGATACCGTTCGATCAGACCACCCGCCATCGTATCGACTCCTTTAAATTCGACACCCGTTCCGCCCAAAGACCATCATAGCGAAGAGACGACTGAGGCGGATCGGGTTCACCTGATTTTAGATCATCGATCTTGGGCGTTGTACTGATGGGCACTCGATGGATATCGTGGAGGCACATTGCAGGTCGGCCGCCTTCCGGGATGTTTCGCTCATGACTTTCCATTCGCTTCATATGAAACAACGCATGTCTATAGGCCATTCATGGGGTCGACTCGGCCTCTCTCTCGTCATGGCGTTCGTGGCCGGGGCGAGCGTTTCGAGGGGGGAGGACGGCAAGGCCCCGCTCAAAACGCTAAGCCCGATCGAGCGGATGTCGCCGGCTCATCTCAAGGCGGCTCACATCGACGCGGAACGGATCGGCCGTTCGAAGCGAGAGATTCCGCCTCTGCCGGGTCTGAACGACTATCGGTCCATCTTTCACGCGCATGCGGAAGACTCCGCGCACACCGGCGGCACACGCCCTGAGATGCTCGCGGATGCAAAGCGGGCGGGAGTTCAGGCGATCTTTCTGAGCAACCACCATCGCCCTCCGACCGATTTTATCAACGATAGCTGGAAAGGCCTCCACGAAGGCGTTTTGTTTGTACCAGGGTCGGAGGCTCGGGGGTTCCTGCTGAGCCCGACCCGCTCGATCATGGCACACATGAGCGATTCCACATCCGAACTTATTAAGATCGTCACAGAAGATGACGGGTTGATCTTTTTGTCGCACATTGAGGAACGCCCGGATCATTCGATGGCGGGTCTCAACGGCATGGAGATCTACAATCGGCATGCGGACGCGAAGAAGGACGCGGCGGGGATTGTCTCGCTCTTCCTCAAACTCACCGACCCCGCCTCGCTTCGTGAATTAGAGGAGTGCCTGAAGCAATTCCCCGATGAAATGCTCGCCGCCCAGTCGGTCTATCCGGCGGATTACCTCGCGAAATGGGACAATGAGACCAAGACGCGACGCTTGACGGGCGTGGCCGCGAACGATTGCCATCATAACCAGATCTTGATCGTGAAGATGGTGGACGCGGAGACGGTCAGGGTGGGAACCAATGTCGATGATGATGAAGGCATGCGTTTGATTAAGGCGACACTCCGTCCCGGTATTCGCGCGCTCACCAAAGGGCATCAGCCCGGCGACATTTTGGGCCGTCTGGATTTCGATCCTTATTTCCGATCCTTTCAAAACGGAAGCACGCACATTCTCGCGACGGAACTAAGCGAGCATGCGCTCCGTGCTGCCCTTCACAAAGGACACGCTTACGTCAGTCACGATTGGATGTGTGACCCGAAAGGATTTCAATTCACGCTGATCTCTCCGGCGTCTGACAAGCCTCCGCTGGTGATGGGCGACGAGGTGCCGTTCTCGCCGGGTCTGAAGCTCGCGGCACAGTTCCCGGCACCTTGCAAAATCCGGGTCCTGAACGGCGGAAAAGTCATCGCCGAACAGTCGGGCGAACGCCTGGATCAAGGCATCACCTCGGCGGGAGTCTATCGCGTCGAGGGATGGCTCGAAGTCGGCGGAGAAGAGCGGCCCTGGATCTACTCGAATCCTATCTATGTGCGATGATGTTTTAGACCCTCAAATCGGCGACCGCGAATCTCCGGTGGACCTCGACAACTCACCCCACAAACCAAGTGACGAGACGCCGTACTCCAAAATAGGCCTCTCATCTCGACTTCGGCACATGTCTTGCACACCGTTCATGGGTCCCGGGCGCGACCCGTGGCGATTTATGGTAATATCGCTTGAGGCGGGGTTCACGTCCCTCTCTCGATCGCCTCTCCCGGCGCGAGCCCGGGCCGTTTCTTCCACGGAGCCAATCTCATTCGCGACTCTGAGATTCAAAAGATCGCCTTTGTTGGTGATTACCTACCTCGTAAGTGCGGAATCGCCACGTTTACTCACGATATGTACGCTTCGGTGGCCGGCCAGTTTCCCGAGACCGAGTGCTTTGTGGTGCCAGTCAACGACCGTCCTGAGGGTTACGATTATCCGCCCGAGGTTCGCTTTGAGATTGATGAGCAGGATCTGGATAGCTACCTTCGCGCAGCCGATTTCCTGAACTTCGCGAATACCGACGTCGTTTGTCTCCAGCATGAATATGGAATCTTCGGCGGACCCGCGGGTAGTCATATTCTGGGACTGCTGCGCGATTTGAGGATGCCGGTCGTCACCACTTTTCACACGGTGCTGCGGGAGCCGAATTCCGACCAGAGACGGGTGCTCCACCAGTTGGCCGACCTCTCCGCTCGCGTCGTCGTCATGACCGAACGGGCGAGAACGTTTCTGAGGGAAATCTATGAGGTCGATGACGGCAAGATCGACCTCATCGCGCACGGTATCCCAGATACTCCCTTCGTCGACCCAAATCGGTTCAAGGAGCAATTCGGTGTCGAAGGGCGGCTCGTGGCGCTGACGTTCGGGCTACTCTCCCCCAACAAGGGGATCGAGTACATGCTCCGGGCCATGCCCCAGATCCTCAAAGCGTTTCCTAACTTTGTTTATATCGTCTTGGGAGCCACGCATCCCGAACTCGTGCGCAACCAAGGTGAGCGCTATCGTTTGAGCCTGGAGCGTCTGGCGCGCGATCTGGGAATCCAAAGTCATGTGATTTTTTACAATCGCTTCGTTGAGTTGAACCAGCTCACCGAATTTATCCGAGCGGCGGATATCTACATCACACCTTACCTCAACCCCGCGCAAATCACCTCGGGCACGCTGGCTTATTCCTTCGGCTGCGGCAAGGCGATTATCTCAACGCCCTACTGGCATGCCGAGGAACTGTTGGCCGACGGTCGGGGTGTGCTCGTCCCGTTCGCCGACCCGCTGGCGCTGGCGAACGAGACCACCGGATTACTGCGCGACGAATCGGGGAGGCTGGCCATGTGCAAAAAAGCTTATGCTCTGGGCCGTGAGATGATCTGGAAACGATCTGCTCATCACTACATGGAATCTTTCCAGAGCGCGCGACTGGGTCGGCAGGATCAGTTATTCAAACCTTTGGCGGTGCGCACTCTCGCCGAACAGTTCGATGAACGGCCAGATTGGCGGCTCGACCACCTCTCGCGCTTGACCGACTCGACAGGCATGTTCCAGCACGCCACCTTCACGATCCCCAATTATTTCGAGGGGTATTGCACCGACGACAATGCCCGCGCACTGATGTTAACCGTGCTGTTGGAGGAGCTTGGCCAGGACGATCCGGAGATCCACCGCATCGCCACCACCACTGCGGCGTTTCTTCAGGCGGCGTTCGACCGCGACCAAAAACGGTTCCGCAACTTCATGGCCTACGACCGCCGCTGGCTGGAAAACGTCGGCTCGGAGGATTGCCAGGGACGCGCGCTCTGGGCGCTGGGAACGTGCGTCGGCCGTTCGAAACGCCCCGACTTGCCCGCCTGGGCCGCCTCGCACTTCGAGCTTGCGTTGTCACCCGTCGTGGAGATGAGTTCTCCGCGCGCCTGGGCGTTCACCCTGCTAGGCATCCACGAGTACCTCCGCAGATTCAGCGGAGACCGGGTGACCGGACAGATCCGCGATGCGCTCATGGCCCGGCTCGTCGATTTGTTTGAACGTGCGTCTACGTCCGATTGGCCTTGGTTCGAGGAGGGGCTCTCCTACGACAACGCACGGCTGCCGCACGCTTTGATTGCCGCCGGTCGCGACAGCGGCGACGCCGGGGCGCTTGAAATCGGCCTCCGCGCCCTGAACTGGCTGGTCGAAATTCAGCGCGCCCCTCAAGGGCATTTCCGCGCCATCGGCTGCAACGGCTTTTACCCCAAAGGGCAGGATCGCGCGCGCTTCGATCAGCAGCCGGTCGAGGCCAACGCGACGGTCGCCGCCTGCCTTGAGGCCTATCGGGCCACCCAAGACCCGCGCTGGATGAACGAAGCACGGTCGGCGTTTGAGTGGTTTCTCGGCCGAAACGACCTGGGGCAGGAGCTTTACGACCCGGGCACCGGAGGCTGTTGCGATGGCCTGCAAGAAGATCGCATCAATCGGAACCAGGGGGCGGAATCGACGCTCGCGTTTCTCCTCTCACTGGCCGAGATGAACCTGCTGGAAAGCTCTCTGGCGGCTTTTCGCGATGCGCGTTAGTGTCCTAAGCTCCCAGGGAAGGGCCGACACTACTTGCAACGATACGAGAAGTCCCCCACATGGACGTTAAGCGCACCGGGATCACCCTCAAACCCTCCAATTCCCGCGTTGTCATCCGGCCGTTTGAGCTTGCGAATGACAACCGGGTTGAGAAAATCATTGCTCGGATCTCCTCGCTCTCCGAGCAGGAAGTCGAGTGCTTGCTCGACAAGGTGATGCGAGAGTTTCGCGAGCGGCACCAGCGGACCCGCGAGTTCTTTTTGCATCGCTTCGAGCAGGTCCGCCGTCTTTTGCTGACCGATCAGCCCGTCACCGAGAACCGCCGCTTACTCATTGGTTCCTACTTCACCCAGGAATACGCGCTGGAATCGGCGGCCCTTTTCAACCCTTCGATGGTCTGGCACCCCGATCAGTCGGGCCTCCCCGAAGGGTCCAGCCGGTTCGTCCTTAGCCTGCGGGCCACCGGTGAAGGGCACATCTCGTCGATCACGTTCCGCTCGGGAGTGATCGACGTCGAGAACCAAATTCACATGGACGAGCCGACCCGGTTCGTCGAGGCGCCCGCAGTCGTGCCCAACGCCCTCTATGATAAAAACCTCTTCTATCGCAAGCTGACCGAACTCGGGGTGAACGGCCCCCTGACCGGACAGGTGTTGAGCGCGCTTGGTGACCAGTTCACACTTGTAGAGCTGGAGAACACGATCAAGAACGTCTCGCGGAACAACCGAGACCGCCAGCGCGAATTTGAACCGATCGCCCACACGATGGTGATTCTGGCCAAGGCCAATTACGAGATCCGATTCGCCCCCGGGCTTGACGTCTCCGAGCGGATCATCTTCCCATCGTCGCCCACCGAGACCAACGGAATTGAGGACGCTCGGTTCGTCCGCTTCGTCCACGACGGCGGCCGGGTGAGCTACTACGCCACGTATACCGCCTACGACGGCCATGTGACCTTGCCCCAGATGCTCGAAACCGAGGATTTCCTCCATTTCAAAGTCAGCACGATGAACGGACCCCAGGTCAAGAACAAAGGGTTCGCGCTCTTCCCCCGGATGGTGAATGGTCAATACGCGATGCTCTCCCGCCAGGATAACGAAAACATCTTTCTGATGTACTCGGACATGCCTCACTTCTGGTACACCAAGGAACTGATCGCCAAGCCGACGTATTCTTGGGAATATGTACAGCTTGGCAATTGCGGATCGCCGATCGAGACCGAGGCCGGCTGGCTTGTCTTGACACACGGAGTCGGCGCGATGCGCAAGTACGCGATTGGAGCCTTTCTGCTCGACCGAGACGACCCCGCGCGGGTGATCGGCCGTCTGGAGAAACCGCTCCTGGAGCCCAACGCCAACGAGCGCGAAGGCTATGTCCCCAACGTCGTGTACAGTTGCGGAGCCCTCCCGCACGGCAAGGACCTGGTCATCCCCTACGCGATGTCCGACTACGCCAGCACGTTCGCCACCGTGCCGATCGATGACGTGTTGAATGAGATGGTGCGGATCTGAGGTCGTCACTCAAGGTTCAAAATAACGTTTTGGCGGCCGGAACGCGGCGGAAGGATTGCAAAGTCGACTGAGATTCACTGAGTCAGGTCGAATCGAAGCGGATTCACCGCCGAGATCGCGAAGATCGCAGAAAAATACGTGTGAGAATTCACGAAAAGGGATGAATTTCGCGCGTTCCGTCTTTTACTCGATCTGTTGCTCTTCTTCTCTCTGCGGACTCCGCGATCTCCACGGTTCGTTTCCGATTCTGGATCGCTCACCCGACTTGACTTGGCAATCCTCCCGCGGAATGCGGCCCGCCATTTTGTGACAGACGCCTCGAGAGGTATAATAGGGTGAACCTTTGAGGAGTCGCCATGACCACCAAGACCGAGATCCAGTATCAGCACCTGGAGCCGCGCCCCGGCTCGTTTTACCGCCAATTATTCCTCAAAGGGCGGCGGATCAGAGCGGCGGTCGTTGACGAGGTCATCCACGGACCCGACCCTCTTACCCCCGAAGAATTCGCAAGTGGTTATCGGGTTCCCTTGGAAGCAGTCCTTGAAGCCCTCGATTACGTGGCCCGGAATCGGCCGCTGATCCAGGAGGAGCGAGACCGCGACGCGGCCGATATGCGCGCCCGCGGCCTCGACAAATCCGCCTAGTCTCGTAGGGTGTGGTCAGCAACGCGACCCACCGTCGGGGCGTGACGATGGCGGGTCGCGACGATGACCCGGCATCGGAGCGCGATATGGTGGGTCGCGTTGCTGACCACACCCTACGAGACTACGAGACTCCTGAGGACGAGAGGTGGAATATGACCAAGTCATCCCCGATGCTCAAGGGCATCATCCGCGGCAGAGTCATCGAGTTGGAGAGCGAATCGGGGCTTCCCGACGGTCAAGAAGTTTCGGTGACCGTGGAAGTGATGCGCACCGTCACAGCAACCTCGCTTACCGAAGCCGATTCGCAGCGCCGATTGGCTGAAGCCCTGGCTCAGGTCGAAAACCTCGCGCCCGGCGAAGGGTTGAGGCTCGGCTTTGGAGCATGGGCCGAAGACGCCGAGGAGCTGGATGAGTATCTGGAAAGTAGCCGAAAATTGCGGAAACTCGGCCGACAAGGGATGGAGTCTTGAGCTTTCTTCTCGATACCGACACTTGTTCGGCTTACTTCAAGGGTAATCATCAAGTCGGCAACCGTGTGGTTCAATACGGCGGTCGGCTTCACGTCTCCACGGTTGTCGTGGGCGAGTTGTACACATGGGCGCTCCGGGCCAAGGCGCCGCCGGGAAGGTTGATCAAACTTGTCGGCTTCCTTAAGGATGTGACGGTCCTTGATGTTGATCAGGCCGTGGCCTACAAATTCGGCGCGATCCGGGCGGCGTTGTTCGACGCGGGGTTACCGAATCCTGATATGGACCTTTTGAATGCGGCCACCGCTC
>JAYVYS010000910.1:0-4621 GCA_043784005.1 Isosphaeraceae bacterium | reverse complement strand
TAATAGCCCTTGATCGCCTTGAGGGCGTCGAGCATCTTGCGGTTGCCAGACGCGAACCCGACCCGCCAGCCTGCCATGTTGTAACCCTTCGACATCGTGGTGAACTCGCACCCGACGTCGATGGCTCCGGGAACCGAGAGGAAGCTCGGCGCTTGCCACCCGTCAAAACTAATATCCCCGTAAGCGAAGTCTGAGATCACGAAAAATTTAAACTTTTTCGCGAGCTTTACAATTTCCTCGAAAAACGCCTTCTCCACAACCGCCGTCGTGGGGTTGTGGGGGTAGTTCAACACGAGGATCTTCGGCTTTGGAAACAGGCTTTCGCATACCCGGGCGATGTTCGAGAGGAACACGTTCGGGTCGAAGACATCGAGCGCGATGACGTTCGCCGAGGCCAGCGCGATCGCGTGAACGTGGATTGGAAAGCTCGGCGCGGGAACCAAGGCCGTGTCTCCCGGCCCGAGCAGGGCCAGGCACATGTGGCTGAACCCCTCTTTCGATCCGATGGTCGCGACGACCTCATGATCGGGATCGAGTGTCACACCGAAGCGCTTTTCATAGCGATCCGCGACCTCGCGACGCAAGTTGAAGACGCCGGAGGCGACGCTGTAGCGGTGGTTCTTGGTGTCTCTGGCCGCCTCGCAAAGCTTGTCCACAACCCATTCTTCGGGAGGGTCGGTCGGGTTTCCCATGCCCAGGTCGATCACGTCGATTCCCGCCCGGCGCTTCCTATACTTCAGTTCGTTGATCTTGCCGAACAGGTAGGGAGGGAGCCCCCGAACACGAGGCGCAACCTCCAGGTCGAAGTGCTCGGCGTTGCTCGTGTCGGGATTGGTCGTGTGATCGATCATCGCGGCGGAAACCCCAAAATCGCCAACTCGGCGTTGTCTCTTGCACAAGGAAAGAAACCAGGTCCCGGCGCGGACCCTAGCCCGCGACCCGACAAGCCTCCTCGCGGCGAGAGGGTACGTCCTCTCGACCGCTTCCCCTAATATACCCATCGACCGTCGGCCTTGACATCATCGCGACCACATTTCGCATCGAGTCGATGATCATTTCAAGGCACGAGCCTCAGGCAGCACAAGATCGGCGCGCGATCCGATTTTTTTGAGAACTTCCCTGTCCCTTCGCGTCGATACAACTCTCGGCCACCGAAGCGACCCGTCAAAATTGAGACCTCACCACGAAATCAATCACCGGACTCGGGTCGGTCCGGATGTTCGATAAAAACAAAGGGTCGGCCCTGATCAACTCGGGGCCGGCCCTTTGTGCGTTTCCGGGGCTTTACACGAAGTGGAGCAGGCTCCGCTCCGCAAAGAGAGAGGAGCCGTGCTTGATGTCACTTCAATTCTTCGTCGTCTTACTCAGCGTGACGAAGTGTCCGCCTCCTCTTGGGCTCTCAACATAGATCGCCAGATCCTCCGTGCCCGATGCCATCGCCTCAAACTCCTTCACCGAACCGGGAGCCTGAACGCGACGCTCCTTGACCACGCGGGTGATGAGAAGGCCGGGCTCAAGTCCCGCGGCTTCGGCAGGGCTGCCGTCCTTGACATCGGCCACGAGAAGCCCCTTCGTATCCTTGTCGTAGCCGAATTGAGTGGCCAACTCAGCGGTCAACGGTTGGACCTCCAGACCAAAGCCTTTGATCTCGGACTTGGGGGCTTCGGCCGTCTTCTCTTTCTCCTCGGCCTTCACCCGGCCCTTTTCTTGAGACAGCACCACATCTTCCGCAGGCGCTGGAACGATGGTGAGTTCCTGTTCGCGGCCCTCGCGCCAGTACTTGATCTTAAACTCCCGTCCCGACTCACTTGACGCCACCGTCAGTCGGAAGTTGGGTACGCTGGCAACCGGATTTCCGTTGAACTCGGTGATCACGTCGCCTTGTTTAAGACCTGCCTTAGCGGCCGGACTTCCCGGTAAGATATTGCCGACAACGACTCCCTTGGTCTTGGGATCGAGGCCCAACTGTCTTGCGATCACCGGCGAGAGCGCATTCAGCAGAATGCCGACGCGCGAACGCTTTACTTTGCCGTTCTTGATCAGGTTGTCGGCAAGGGTGCCGGCCATGTCGATCGGGATTGCGAAGCCGACACCGTCGTTGCCTCGGCCGCCGGTCATGATCGCCGAATTGATGCCGATGACCTGGCCATCCATGTTGACGAGCGGACCTCCCGAGTTCCCCGGGTTGATCGCGGCGTCGGTCTGAATGAACGACTCATAATCGTTGATCCCAACCGCGTTGCGCTCCGTCGCCGAGACGATTCCAGTCGTGACGGATTGGTCGAGGTTATAAGGCGACCCCACGGCCATCACCATGTCTCCGACCCTTAACTTGGCACTCTGCCCCTTGGGCAACGGCCGATAGTTGGTATTCTCGACCTTGATCACCGCGATATCGGACTGCGGATCGACGCCGACCACGGTGGCCATCGCCTCGACGCCATCATGGAATGTGACGGTGATCTTCGCCGCCTTTTCGACAACATGGTTGTTGGTCAAGATGTGTCCGCGATCGTCGTAAACAAAGCCTGAACCCACGCCTTCGAGCCCCCGACCAAGCTGTTCCTTCTCGACTCGGCCAGGCCCCTGGGGCTGAAACTGCCGGAGCAAGTCCTCGAATTCCTTGGGAATTTCGCCTTGCGGACCGCCACCATCCGGAAAAGGCATCCGACGGCCATTGCGTGCGGGGTTCGGAGCGCTTGCCTTCCGCTCAACACTGATCTGAACGACGGACGGCTTCGAAAATTCCGCCACCGTATTAAAAGCGTCGGAGAGGGTGTGGGCCACCTTCTGGCTCTCAGGAGTAATCTGGGGAGCGGCGGGAAGTGACCGCGTCACGCTCCAGGAACTGATCAGGGCGACCGAGGAGAAGCCCACGGCGACCCACGACAAGACGTTGCGTTTCATCAGGCTATTGACTCCGCCAATGTCCATTGGTTGTTGTATTCATTCCCTACACGTCACCGACCGAGGCTGATCACACCGCAGTCGGTGTGTCGCTGTGTCGGAAGTGGCCCGACACCCTGCGACCTCTTCTTGTCTTTCTACGTATCGAACTTCGAAAAAGTTGCGGTCAGCGGGTCGTCCGCTACGATTTTATTCAGGATCTGTGGCGTTTTTCACGGCACGTTCTTCGATCGAGCTACATTAAGTCTATTCGCTCGGCCGTCCCGAGTATTTTCCTCAGGAAAAAAGACCTTCACCGTGGCCGATCCTCGCGACCAAAACCCTGATGATTTCCTGACTTGGGCGAGGACGTACAAGATCGATGATCGTTCTGTGCGACGGCTGTACTCGGCATTGATCGGCCAAGGAATTCACGACCAGGCTGAGTGGGGGCGGTCGTTTGAAGTGCCACGTCGTCTCAGTGCCGCGATCGGTCCGTTGCCGAGACTCACGGTCGACGCGATTCAGACCTCGCCGAGCGACGGTTTTCAGAAGTTAAGGTTCCGGACTGCCGACGGGCTCGCGATCGAGACGGTCCTGATTCCGCTCCACCGAACAGGGTCGGTGAGTCTCTGCCTTTCCTCGCAGGTCGGGTGTGCGATGGCCTGCGGCTTCTGTGCCACGGCGCGGATGCCCAAGCGTCGCAATTTGGCGACCTGGGAGATCATCGATCAATGGGTCCAGGCCCGAGACCTCGCGCGAAGTCAGGGCAGAAGCGTCACCGGGGTCGTCTTCATGGGAATGGGTGAACCGTTCCTCAATTATGATCGGGTGATCGCGGCAAGCGAGTTATTACGATGTTCTTACGCCGGAGCGATCGCCGCGAGAGCGATCACGATCAGCACGGTGGGCCTGGTACCCGAGATCGATCGCTTCACGGCCGAAGGCCATCGCTACCGGCTTTCGATCAGCCTCGGCGCGGCGACCGATTCCAAGCGCGCTCAGCTCGTTCCGATCGCCGCGAGGACGCCCGTGGCGGAAGTCATGGCTGCCGCGCGACGTCACGCGCTCGCCCGACGAGACAGGGTAATGCTCTCTTATGTCTGCATCTCCGGAGTGAACGTGCACGAAGAAGACGCCCAAGCCCTGGGTGCGTTGATCGGCGATACCTCCGTGAGGCTGGACCTGATCGACGTGACCGACCCGACAGGCCGATTCGCCCCGCCGAGCACTGAGGAAATGAGGATCTTTCGCGACGCCCTGACCCGCTACGTCGGCCAGCCCGTGGTCCGCCGATATTCGGGTGGCAAAGACATTCAGGCTGCGTGCGGCACGCTCGCGGGTAGCGACGATTTCACGCCGTTGACTCTCTCAGTTTGACGAAGCGTGGCCAAGAACTGTCCAGATCCTTGAATTGACACCGCACAAGAAGGTGGCCCGGGCACTTCGCGAGTGAAATGAACCTGCGGACTTCGGTCGCGCGACGTCATTACAACTTCTTAATGGGCGGGAAATCATGAAAAATGGGCTATTGATGAGGCAGCCTTCGGGAAGGCTTACTCGGATCGCCGCACGATGAGGACAGGCAAAGGGAACTCGAGCAGGGTGATCTCAAAGGTGTAGACCCACGCCGCAAGCAATCGTGGGGGGGGCGTCCTTCCAGACGTACCCGGTTTTTTCCCCGGAGTCGTGATCACGGGAAGATTGGGTGCCTTAAGTGACACTTTGGCCGATT
>JAYVYS010000909.1:0-2870 GCA_043784005.1 Isosphaeraceae bacterium | reverse complement strand
CGGCTGTAAGGAGAAAAAAATGAGCCTTTGCCATCAAGGAAATAGATGACCGTGAGCGCGACGACGATGCCCACCACGAGACCGATTTCGGGCACGCGTGCAATGGCTCGCGCCGATGAAGCAAAGGACGTTCCGCGCGGAGCTTGATCTGTCATGGAGTCACGATGGTTGACGAAGTTGCACAGGGGAAGGGGTTGACGCGGGCGACGGCTCAAACAGCCTCAGAAATCGTCCTGATTCGTTCGACCCGATCTTACCAGCCTCCGCGATGAATGCCATGTCCGTGAGGAATGAAGGATCGAAGAGTCGAATCGGTCGGGAGGTCCGGCCACCCCACATCAAACTCTGGAACACCATTCCAGCCTGTTCCACCGCGCACGAAAATGCCGGGGATTTTCGCGGATCAAACCGCGTATTTCCCCGGCTAATCGTTCCGGGATCGACCTGGAAGATCGAAGCCGGTGGACCGTTTCTTTCGGATCAGACAAGTTCTTTGAGAGACTTCATCGGAATCGCCTTAACGACGTTTCGGGCGGGCTTGGCCTTGATCGTCATGGGCTCCTTAGTGAAGGGGTTGATTCCCTGCTTGGCCTTTGTGGCTTCCTTGCGGACGATCTTGAGCTTGAGCAAGCCGGGGATCACGAACTGACCGGGGCCCTTTTTGCCCAACTCCTTACCGATCAACTCGCCGAGGGCATCAAAGACCTTGGCGACGTCTTTTTTGCCGAGGCCGGTTTTTTCAGCGATCGTGCCGAAAATTTCGACCTTGGTGGCGGGTTTCGCCGTTTTGGCAGCGGCTGTGGCGGGAGTCGCCGGCGCGGCGGCTTTTGGTTTCGCGGCGGCCTTCGGTGCGGCTTTCTTTGCCATGAGATCAGGACTCCAAAATCGGTCGAAGCGAAGGAGGAATTGCCGGAGAGGAACGAACGCGCGATCGCTCGTATCGCCTCAACGAAACCAGACGTCGGACCATGCCGAAGGCTCGGACCCGACGCAACAACCCCTCTCTAGCCCGATAACTACAGCAAAAGCCGAAGGTTTGCAGCGCGACTCCGCGAAAAATCGTGGTTTTTTCCTGGATTTTCGAAGAAAACACCGCGTGACCGTCGTTTTCACTGGGAAAGCTTGCCGATCACGCGGAACTCACCGGCTGAAACAGACCAACTGGCCTGGAATCAGGAGGATTTCAAGCCCTTGCTCTGGAGCCATTCTTTCATGGCTTTGATATCAATCACGTTGTCGGCTTTTACCGGGCTATCTTTGGACGGAACAATCACGCGCACCCCGGTGTCGATCGATAGGGTTCCCCCGGGAAGCATCTCTTCAATGGTTTTCGCGTCCTTATCGACGTAGGCCTTGAGCAGTCGAACGCCTTGGTAACCCATTTCGTAGGGGTTCTGGCAAACCGAGGCGTCGATCAGTCCTTTTTCAATCATTTCAACGGCTTGTTCGTCCAAGTCAAAAGTAACGACGCTGACTTTTTTGCGAAGTTCCGGACTTTTGCCGACCTCCTCGGCGATTCTGGGGGCGTTGTACGACCACAAGCCGAGCAAAACGCCGAGATCGGGCCATTTGGTGATCGCGGTGGTCACGTTGAGCTGGGCGCGGTTTTTATCTCCGCCGTCCTCGAAAAGTTCTTGTTGGGTAAATGCGGCACCCGCTCCGGCGAAAAATCCCTCTCTTCGCTCAATGGCATTGGCGGCGGAGGCCGTACCGACGAAGACCGCGGTCTTTCCGCCTTTGGGACGGATCGCGGCGGCAGCCTTGCCGGCGGCCTCGCCTGCTTTACGGTTGTTGGTTCCGATATAGGCGCGTCGGGCGTCGGTCTGGCCGTCGGAGTCGATCGCGATCACGATTTTCCCGGCTTTCTGAAGCTCTCGCATTTTGTCTGCGATCCCCGGCGACTCGGCTTCGAGAACCGAGACGGCGACGCCGACGACATCAGGCAGGCTGAGCGCGTCCTCAAGGAGCCGGATCTGCCCTTCGGGCTGCCCCTCATTGCGCCGGAGTTCCACCTTCGCTCCGAATTTCTTGCCGCCATCGAGCATCCCTTTCTCGACGGCGGTCCACCAATCCGCATTGCTGTTGGAGATGAACATGAGCCGGGGCTCTTTGCCTCCCCCGGCGTTCCCGGTCGCAGCGGGACTCGTTCCGGGCAAAGCCTCTCCGGAAGGTCTATTGCCGCCGCCGCATCCGCTCAGCACCGCAAGTGCCGACGCGAGTGTTAGACCGATCATTCCGTACTTGTTTCGCGATGTCACGACGAGTCTCTCCCCTGGTGTTTCTGGTGGCACATGCGACGTGGCCGTGGCCTCTCCTCGGCTTCATTGGTGGGCGTTTCCCAAAGAGCGAGCAGAAGGGATTTGAGAAGGGATCACGACCTTCGCGGATGATCTTAACCGAGCCGTCAGACGGGCGGAACGGTCACGCGCGCATGGTGGACATCTCGCCCCTTCTTGAAATCGAAGAGAAATCCTTCGATTATCCTTAAAGGGATTTCGTGCGATTGAGGAACGTTCGATGCGGTGGGATGACCGGGTTTACGGTGAAGTGGCGGTGGAGGATCCGGGAATCCTCGCGCTTGTGGAATGTCCGACGTTCCGGAGACTCAAGGGCATTCTTCAGGCGGGTCCGTCGGCATTCGCTTACCCCTTCAAGACAGTAAGCCGTTATGAGCACTGCCTGGGTGTCTTTCTGCTTTTAAAGCGCCTTGGCGCATCACGGCAAGAGCAGGTCGCCGGGCTTTTGCACGACATTTCGCACACCGCGTTTTCGCATGCGGTTGATTTTGTCGTCTGGTCCGAGGAGCAAGACCACCACGAGGCGCTCAAGCCCGAGTTTCTGAATCGCCCGGATATTGTCGCGGCGCTCGA
>JAYVYS010000908.1:0-3581 GCA_043784005.1 Isosphaeraceae bacterium | reverse complement strand
CTCGCCTTCAGCTTCGACCTCGGCACACTCAGAGATACATGGCGGTTGCTTCTGGGCTCGATTGCTTATGGGTGCGTCGTGGTCGCCTCGGCCGGCACGTTGATGCTTGCGATCTCATCACTTTCGCGAAACTCCCGCCTGGTCGGGGCGACGTGGGTCGGCCTCTGGGTGATGAGCAACGTGACCGCCGGCGTACTGATGACGACTGTTCGGCGCGACTGGTGCCCGGTGGTCGCTTACACCGCCAATTTCGACAGACTTCGCGAAGAGCTGCTTGATCTTCCCCCGGCTCGAAAAAAATTCCTCGACCTCTGGGAATCAGGCCGGGCCGCCGCCAAACAAGCCGCCAGACCGATCTTTCCTTTCGGCCGCAACCGTCGCAGGCCGCCGCCCCCTCCTTCAGACGAGCAACCGTCGCTTCTCGCCACGCCGATCCATCTGCGATTCCCCTGGACCTGGTCGGCCGGGGTACTCGGCGGCCTCTTCGTTCTTTCGGCCTGGACACTTTCCACCCGCGTCAAGTCCTTGGATCGGCTCAAGTGATCATGACCAAAAAACCGGGCGACACCACCACTCTTTCGACGGTGGACCCTTCCTCGATCGTCGAGTTTCACGGCGTGTCGAAGTGGTATGGGAATGTCATCGGTGTGAATAAGCTCACGCTTGGCATCCCCGCCGGTGTGACCGGATTGCTCGGCCCAAATGGTGCGGGAAAGAGCACGTTTCTGCAACTGGCGACAGGTCAGCTTCGCCCCAGCCAGGGTGAAGTGAGGGTCCTTGGCCATCGCGCCTGGAACAACCCGCGTCTCAACCGGTTTTTAGGGTTATGTCCCGAGCAAGACGCCTTTTACGAGTGGATGACTGGCCGTCAATTTATCGACACCTGTGCCCGGCTTGACGGAATGTCCAAACGTCTGGCGGCCGATGCCACCGCGAAAGTCCTTGACGAAGTCGGGATGACGGAACATGCCGACCGCGCTGTGGGAGGTTATTCAAAGGGGATGAGGCAGCGGACCAAGCTCGCACAGGCCCTGGTTCACGATCCCCTTGTGCTCTTTCTCGACGAACCGCTCACGGGCACTGATCCTGTCGCCAGGCGTGACCTGATCGCGATTATTCGAAGGCTCGGGGCGTCGGGAAAAAGCGTTGTGCTTTCCAGTCATGTGCTGCATGAAGTTGAGGCGGTTACGCCGCATGTCGTGTTAATTAACAACGGCAGGCTAGTCGCCGAGGGAAACGTCCGCGAGATCCGCGAGCTGATCGACGGCCACCCGCACCGGATCGCGATCAAGAGCAAGAACGACCGCTCGCTCGCGGCGAAACTCGTGATCTTCGATGATGTGGTCGGTGTCGAACTCGCTCTCGAAGGGGGCGGGATTCTCGTCGAGACCCGATCGCCGGATGCCTTCTATGGGAGACTCGCCAGACTGTCCCTTGAGGAAGGAACCGCGATCGAGCAGGTCGAGTCGCAGGACGACAATCTGGACGCTGTCTTCCGGTACCTGGTGAACTCATGACACCATCGACAACTTCTCCGATCGAACTACCCGTGCCGCTTGCGGGCGGGTTGAAATTCTCAGCCTGGCTGACCCTTTTGAGAATCTCGGTCCATCAATTCGTCCGGGGTAAGCGGCTGTTCATCATGGCATTGCTCTTCGCGTTGCCAACGTGTCTGGCGATGCTGGCGAGGTATTATCATGAGGGCGCACCCGGATTGGCGACTCAGCTCGAAGAGACGATGATCTTTTATATGATTCCGCAGGCGCTTGTACCGCTAAGCGCGTTGATTCTCGCGTCGGGAATGATTCGCGACGAGGTCGAAGGTCAGACGATCACCTATTTACTGATACGTCCCATTCCTCGCCCGTTGATTTACCTGGCGAAACTGCTGGCCGCCTGGATCGTGGCCGCGTCGTTGACCGCATTCTTCACGACGACCGCCCTGATCGCCATCCACTGGGGGGCCGCGGACCTCTGGGGATCAATCATCCCGGACCGCGCGCTTCGCGTGTCGGCCCTGTCGGCGTTGTCGCTTTTGGTCTATATCTCGCTTTTCGGCGGATTGAGCCTTGTATTAAAATGGATATTGCCGTTTGGCGTGGCCTATATCGTTGTATTCGAGGGTTTTTGCGCGAACATTGATTTCGCGGTCCGTCGTGTGACAGTCCTTTGGTACGTTCGGATTATCGCCGAGCGTTGGTACGGCATGCACGTCGACGCCTGGGGGATCAAGCTGGACGAAGCCCCGAGCGCGGGGGAAGCGTTGCTCACTCTGGTGATCGCGGCGTTGGTGTTGGCCCTCGCCTCCGCCTGGCTGTTCGGTAGCCGAGAGTTACGGGTGAAGACGCCCGACGGGTCGTGAAGAAAACGATAAATTTGCGAGCGATCATCTACGTTTCGCTCTTGCGGACGCATTCCCACTACCGCCCGTGCAGTTCCTTCAAAAGCCTTACTGCGGCGTCGGTCAGCTTTTCTCCGGAACCCTCCGCGCAACGGGCGCTGACGACCTCATAGTTCCCTTGCTGGTAGGCCCGGCGTGAGGGAATATAGCCGAGAGAGCCGTTCGCAAGTTCGACGACCACAGTGTGTCGGAAGGGTGAGTCCTGCTTGATCCTGAGCCCGAGTTCGACAAAAATTTCGCCTGGCAACGACACCCAGGCAAGCTCATTCCCGAGCGCGATCACTTGCACCTCCACCTCATTCGGCTTCCCCTCACGAGCGGAGACGTCGAGGACCTTGTAGGCCCAGACGGTTTCAAGGAACGTGGGTGCATCCGTTTTTGTCGCCGACTGGTGGCGCGACGCGATTCCCCTGGCTTTCTCAACGTCCCCCGGCTTCAATTCGGGAAGATCGAGCGGCACCATCACGGTCTTGGCCTGGATCGGACCCGGCTCGATCGTCGCGAGCTTTGGCCAGGTTCGAAGCACCTCACCGGCCAGGATCACTCCCATTCGCGAAGCGTTCTCGAACCCCTTCTGTGGTTCGGCCCATGAAACATCAATATGATTGATATCACCGCAACACCCCGCGCTAAAGAGTGTCACCATCTCCGGGCCTTTGAATAGCAAGAGCGACTGTGCCAGGATCGCAGGCATATCGGCCGAGATCTTCGCCCCACCAACGTTATCAAGATGAACCGCATAGTTCACATAAGTCGCGATCGGTCGTCCTTCTTTCGACTCAAAATAAATGACGGGGACATCAGGGTCGATCACGCCTGCCGGTTTGATGATGTTCGGATTCCGTTTGCCGGGGTTCCAGCCCACGGTGCCATCTTTCATGTGGAAACGTCGATTAAACGCGATGGAACCTTCTTGACCGTGCCCGGCCGACGTTTTCGCTGGCGAGAGTCGGCCGTTCGCGTTGATGATGGCCCGGACGATCTTCGGCGAAAGCTCGTCGCGAAACTTTCGGGATGGTCCCTCATCACTCCCCAGAGAGGAATCACGGGCACCCCGGCCGGCCAGCACCGGCCCCGTGTGGGCGTGGGTCGCGCTGATCATGATGGAATCGCCGGGGATGCCCGTCGCTAATTCCGCGAGCCGCCGAACCTCGGTCACGAGATCGCGCGTCGTGCTGAT
>JAYVYS010000907.1:0-7155 GCA_043784005.1 Isosphaeraceae bacterium | reverse complement strand
CTCGGTGTGTCAAAGGGTTCCGACGAGCCGCCCGCGTTCGTTGTGCTGGAATACCTGCACGGCGGCGAGAGCCCGACCCTCGCGCTTGTGGGTAAGGGTGTGACCTTCGATTCCGGAGGCTTGTCACTCAAGCCGAGCGCCTCGATGGAGGATATGAAGTGCGACATGACTGGTGCGGCGGTCGTGCTCTCGACACTCTCCGCCATCGCCCGCCTGAAGCTGCCGATCAATGTTCGAGGTTACCTCGCATTGACGGAGAACATGACCGGGGGCAAGGCACTTAAGCTGGGCGATGTCTTGACGATGCGAAATGGCAAGACCGTGGAGGTCTTGAACACCGACGCCGAGGGAAGGCTCATCCTTGCCGACGCTTTGAGTTACGCCGCCGAGTCGCGACCCGGCGCGATGATCGATCTCGCCACCCTCACCGGAGCGTGCGTCGTCGGTCTGGGTTTGCGGGTCGCGGGTCTCTTCTCATCGAATGACCCCTTAGCGCAAAAGGTTTTGGACGCCTGTGTTGCAACCGGAGAACGCGCCTGGCGAATGCCGATGGATGAGGACTACAAGGAAGGGCTTAAAAGCACCGTCGCCGACCTTAAAAACGTCGGTGGGAAATGGGGTGGGGCGATCACGGCCGCGAAATTCTTGGAGGAATTCGTGGGCGAAACACCTTGGGTCCACCTCGACATCGCCGGCCCGAGCTGGGCCGATAGCGATAGCCCGACACGCGACGCCGGGGGAACCGGGTGCTTTGTACGCACGTTGACCTACTTGATCGAGGTGATGACAAGTCACACGACGATCTAGATCGGGAAACGCGAGAAACCAAATTTTCGGACGAGAATCGAAGATAAGGAAGGTTTAGCGCTCGCACGCGCTCAAGTCGGCTCAGAAAATCCGCGGAGCAAACGTGCACTCAAGGCGACGACTGTTAATATCGAGCGATTCGAGAATCTGGACAACCTCTCGCATCGGCAGCCTCTGGTCTTGCGCCCAGGTCAGGATGTTGAGGTTTTCAAGCCCATGCTTGAGCATCGAGAGGATCGGATCGATCAGCACGCATTCCCGGAACTCCCTTTGAAGGAGTCCGAAATCGTCTTGATCGAGTTCGATCCAGAACGCTTTACCTTGAAGGTGTTCAAGCCATCGCGCTCGAAGAAAGCCATTCCAGTGCTTTTGAATCCACTCCCGAATGGCATACTCGCCCCGGTCGTGACCGGCTTTTTCGCTCTCAATCCACTTGTACCTGAGGGCTTCCTCGGCACCGTGGAGGTACACACTCAAGCGATTACCCGGCAGAGCCATCAACCCGACCTGATGGCCGGCCGGCGACGCCGAGATGGAACATTGGCACATCGAGACCTCCAGGCGTGCGTCCCAGACCTGTCTCATCCCCAAGGCCAGCCGTCACGTTTCAATGTAACGATTGGTCCTGAAACTGCTTCTTCCCGGCGAATGTTCAAAAAAATGTTCACACTCTCGGAAAACAGCGGTTCCGTCCTAAGCTAACCGAATGCTAAACAAATTCAGCTACAGCGTAGTCAATTGGTGAACTCCGTGCAAGGTTCGATCGACTTTCTCGTGAAGTTCCCTTGAAGGGAGCTTAGACGATGACGGGGAATCTTGGTTAACTCCGCTTGTCAAACGCGAAAATCCGCTCAATCCAGACCCGGAAGCCACGCCAAGTCACGACCAATCATCGCGGCGACGCCATCGCGACCGATCGCCACCGGGCCTAAGGGTTCATCACAAACCGTTCGCCATCGGACCCTCCCATCGAAGTCCGAGCAGATCAAGTGGACCCCTTGATGGGAGATTCGACGCGGCTCTCCTTTCCGGTTGACCCCGAAGTCGTCGTTTCCCGTATCGGAAGCCCGGCTTTGCCCGCGCAGGTGCCCCGCGCCGTCGAACGCGAGAGCGCGACCGTCAGGCGCGGAGATAATCCCAATTGGCCCAAATCGCTGAAGCTGCCAACCCTCCCAGGCTACTGGAGACTCCCAGACAACCTTCCCTCGCAGGTCGTGCCCACGAAGCACCTGAGCGCGTCGGGCCAGAGTCATCCAGGTGACGGAGGCGGGCGCGTTCTCCGTCGCCTCGATCAGGCAGAGAGGTTCCGACGGGTCCGTTTGAAACTGGCCCGCGACGATCCCCGCCGCGTCATAAATCATCAAGGCTCCGGAATCGGTGCTGATCGCAGTGCACCCGTCCGGACCGATCGCCAGGTCCTCCACCGCCATTTTGAGTTCGAGTTTCCAAATCCAGCGCCCCGAGATTGTCGCTCGCCCGATCCGGTCGCGTTCTTGCACGATCGCCAGCCCGTGGGAGTCGGGACGGATCGCGAGGTGCGTGACTTCAACCAGGCTGGCGTCGATGCGGTGAGCGGCGTTTTTGGAGGCGTTATAGAGGATGATTTGCCGGTCCGTCGCCCCCGCGATCCATCCTGGAGCGGTTCGCAAGATGCGACCCACGCCTTGGATATCGGGAGCATAGCCCAGGTTCTTTCCTTCGGTCGTCACGATCTGAAGGCGAAGGCTGCTGGGGTAAACCACACGCGAGGGGGGTCGTCGAGAATGGTGAGTACGGCGGTCTCAGCATGATTGTCGCTCTGAACGACAGGCAAGGTCCATGCGGGAGCCCGAACGACGCCGATATTCGCGCGCTGTCCTCCGGATGTCGCGGACTTTGACACTGGAGCCCGCGGCGAGTGGTTCCTTTTCGCCGACCCTTCGCCCGCATAGAGATTGAGGCGGACAACCTCGCCGGTCCCATGACCATAAATAAGGAAACGTCCGAGCGGGTCAACTTCCAGGGCGGCCACGGCGCGCGGCAGACCGGTCTTCCATCGCACATTTCCCCCCGAGTTCAGAAGGGAAAGCTCGCCTTCGAGCGTGGCCACGGCCATGATCCGCCCGGCGAAGTCCGGCACGGCGTGGGTGCATGTGCCGCCAAGGTGGTAGGCACCGGCGTTGTGGCCGTGGAGATCGTAACGCTGAACTCCGTGGGTGAAGCAGCTCGCCAGAATCATCGCGCCGTCGCCGGTGGTCGACAATCGGCCGACGTTTGAGATCTGGCGGTCTTGCCAGAACGGCTCGACATTAAGCTTTCCCGCGCCCGCGTCTTCCAGATCAAACGCGGCGATCATTCCGGCGGACGCCGCGCCCAAAAGCGTCGGCTTATCGGGAACGAACGTGATGAAGGCGAGCGGCTGAATCGTATCGAACTTGCCGCTGGGTTTGCCGAAGCGGTTGTAGATGTGGTTGGTGCCCATCTTCGAGCTGACAACCAGAAAACGGCCGTGAGGGTCGATCCCAATCGCGAGTGGATCAGGGGGCGAGGGACGGTCGGCGACGACTCCGAGATCGGCGTCGAGTAAACAGATCCTTTGACCGTCGACCAACAGCGCGATCCGTGACCCGTCGTCGCTGATCGCCGCCGCGAGAACTTTGCCGGGCGATCGCGCGACCGAGCGGTATTCGCCGGCGAGGTCGAGCAGATAAAGCTGATCGCCTTCGTCCCAAACGAGACACGTGCCCACCTCTCGCGCGAAACCAATCCCTTTGAGCGGGGCTTCGGACAATACGGTCCACGCCGTTTCGGGCTCGAATCGCGACGATTGGCGAACTTGCGGGTCGGAATTCAAGGGGATGGCCTGTTCGGAGGAGGAATGCCGGAAGGACGACCTCTGACGTTTGTCACTATAGACTATCGTAAGATCAACCTTCCGTCATCCGCCCTCTTTCGACCCGGCTCATCGCGAGGCGTTGAGACGCCCCTTCGCGAGCCGGATCGCCGTTCCCAATACCGCGTCGGTCTCCGGATCACCCTGGTTATCGACCGGCTTGGCGGAGGGTCCATCGGCGGCGGGCTTGGCGTCGACGTGAACCTTGACATCGGGCTCAACACCTTGCTCGCTGTAAGGTCGGCTCATCGGAGAGTAAAACTTCGCCGTGGTGAGTTTAAGCCCCGCCTGGGCCGAGCGAAGGGCGAAGATGCTCTGGACCGAGCCTTTACCATAGCTCCTTTCGCCGACAATCACGCCCCGACGGTGATCTTTCAGCGCCCCTGCGAGAATCTCGCTGGCACTCGCACTATCGTGGTCGATCAGCACGTAGAGGGGCATTTTCCAAACGGCTCGGGAATTGGCTCGATACGTTTGACTCTGTCCCGGAGCGCGCCCTCGGGTGGAAACGATCACTCCGGTATCGATGAACCGCTCGCCCATCTCCACGGCCACGTTCAAGAGCCCGCCGGGGTTTCCTCGAAGGTCCAACACCAGGGTTTTCATCCCCTGGCGACGAAGTACCGCAATGGCCTTCTCCAACTCCTCAGTCGAACTTTTCTGGAAACCGTTGAGTTGCACATAACCGATTCCGGCCGTCGCGTCGACAATCTTGGTTCCGGTCACACTCTCAACCTCGACGTGGCGACGGGTAAGTTTGTAGAGGTCGGACTTGCCTCCCGGGTGGGCCACAGTCACCTCCACCTTGCTTCCTTCCGTTCCTTGGAGGCGGTTCGCCGCTTCGTCCAGACTGAGCCCCTTCACGGGTGTCGCCGCGATGTGAGTGATCACATCGCCTCCCTTCATTCCGGCCTCCGACGCAGGGCCGCCTCGGATCACGGCCACAATCTTGAGCCCGTCGGGATCTTGCTTGAGTTCGACTCCGAGCCCGACAAAATTGCCGTCGATCATCGCATAAAGATCGTCGAGTTTGTCGGGGGTGAGGTAGCTCGTGTAATCGTCAAGCGCATCGCAGGCTCCGTATGTGAATTCGAGGATCACGGGGGCGTCCGAGGTCCCGATGGCCTGGCGAGCGAGATCGCAAGCGGCCCGAACGTGCGATTGAGCCGCGGCGCGGTCGGGTACGACGAGCCGGGCACGTTGACGACGGAGCGCGTCGCGGAGCCACGCCACGCGCTCGGGAGTGGCTCCAGCGGCGTTGGTGCGCAAGAAATTCGGGTCGCGAAGGGCGACTTCAAGGTTATCAAGCCCCTTGCGAACCAGGGGTTCGAGCGGTACGGGATCGACGTAATGCGATTCGATCCGTTCGATCAGCTCGTCAAAGAGCCCGAGGGCACGTTCTTTCGGAAGCTTGAGGAGGACGTTGCGAAAGCTCTGATCCTGGTAGCGCCTGACGAGGCGATAGTGGGTCTCGCAGAGTCTTCGACGGTGGCTGAAATCGGTGCGGCTGGGCCACTGCTCAAGCGCCTTATCATAGACCTCGATCGCCGACGACCACTTCCGGCCGCGCTCCAGTTCAAGGGCGCGTTGGAGAACGGCGTCTGGGTTGCTTTCGGCAACGACGGAGGTCGGAAGAGAAGGACTTGAGGGCTCGGCCCGTGCCTCGGACAATGCCGAGCAGGCTAGGAGAGCCGAGAGGAGCCATGTCGATGAGCCCGACACCTGCGTTCGCATCGCCGACGATCCTCGCTCGAGTTAGCGCGGGTCGCGTCGGGTCGTGATCGCATCTCGGGGGTAGTCGCAAGAGCGCCGGGGGTTCCGTTCGGTGTTCGAAACGGGATTCCAGGCCGCCCTCCTCCCGAGGCGTCACCGATCCGTCCGCGCACCGCTCCATGGTTGCCGTTCGAAGAAGTAATTCAGACTCAAAGCGGGCACGAGAACGATCGGCTGTCTCAGAGAATCAACTCCGGCCGTCACTCGACACTCGGAACAGGGGTTGGGCATCCCGCCCGGCACCCCCCGTTCAAACTCGATTATAACACACGTGACGGTCCGACAAGACGCCGGTATCAACGATTCCAGACAATTGTAAAAGTTTCACGATGCTGATGTCGGGAGTGACGATTCTGGACCGAATCCGCGAGCGGCGGGATTCTCCCGATCGGCGTGGGTCTCCGACCCCGTCGTTTCCAGAATTCACTTGATCCCCTTCCCCTCCTCCACGGTGTACGTCTTTCTCGCGTCGAGGTCCTTCAACTCGGTCTTCTCTCCCGAGGGCCAGGTGACTGAGATCGCATCGGCTTTCTTGCTGCCTCCGAGCCCGAAGGTTAGGGGAAATTCGACCGAGGAGAGATAGCCCTTCGCCGGGAATAGCTGCTTGCGCTGAGTTTTTCCGTCAGCGGTCAGAACGATTTTGGCTCCGATCGCGTCTCGGTTGGACTTGTTTCCCACCAGTCGTAAACGGATCCACGGGTTGACATCTCCACCATCATTACGAAAGAGCCTGGCAGGTCCGTTGTTGACGGTCATCACGACGTCGAGGTCACCATCGGCGTCGATATCGGCGTAGGCGCTTCCCCGACCGACGATCGGGTCGAAGAGATCTTTTCCGGCCGCATCGGTGGTCACGAGCGCGTACATGCCTCGACCTGTCTGGCCGGTGTTCCAAAAAAGCTGGGCCGCCTGCGCGTAGGTCTCGCTTGCCTGAACTTTTTGGATATCACTTTCAAGGTGGCCGTTGGTCGAGAGCAGATCGAGCCGTCCGTCGAGGTCGTAATCAAAGAAAAAGAGGCCGAATTTCAGAGGAGGCTGTGTCGGGGCTCCCAGTCCGTAGACGTTGGCGAGGTCGGAAAAGACGAGCGATTTGGGGTCGTCAGAGACATACAGGGCCGTCGTCTCATTGGCGAAGTTGCCGATCGCCAGGCCGAGCGAGCCGTCATTCTTGAAGTCGGCCCAGTCGATTCCCATCGCCCCTCGGGCCGAGCCGAACTGGTCAAACGCGATACCCGTGGTGTATCCCACTTCCTCAAATTTGCCGCCGCCGAGGTTCTTGAAGAAGAAATTCGGCACCGTGTCGTTGGCTACGGCAAGGTCCACCAGGCCGTCGCCATCGACGTCATAAGCGGCCACGCCGAGCGACTTCGCGACGGGAACTTTAAGGTCGGGCGTACGCACATGAACGCCTGAAGGTTCACTCACGTCGGTAAACTTACCGTTGTCGTTGCGAAGAAGGGTGCAAAATGAGCCGTTGAACGCGCTCGGCGGTCCATAGGCGCGTCCTTTATTCGTTCCCGCGAGTTGGAACGATTGTGCCCGATCGTTTTCGGCCGTCCAGGTGACGTAGCAGCCCACGAAGAGGTCAAGGTCACCATCGTTGTCGGCGTCGAAGAAACACGCGGAGGTTAGCCAGCCGTTCGATGCTGAGGCATTGGTTTCGGCGGTCACATCGGTAAACTTGCCGCCGTCATTCTTGAACA
>JAYVYS010000906.1:0-3696 GCA_043784005.1 Isosphaeraceae bacterium | reverse complement strand
CATTCTCGAATGGAAATTCTTGCAACCGATCTTCTTTGGCGACACCATTCGAGTGTACTCTCGAATCGACGCCCTCGAGTCACGAGCGCGGGGTCGGCGTGGCGTTGTGACCTGGCACCGCCAGATCGTCAACCAGAACGGTGAGACACTCCAGGAAGGACGAACCCAGACGCTTGTCCGCGGCAGGCGTAAGAACGGCGAAATCTCGACCGAGTCCGATACGTCCGAATGACATCCTCCGACCTCTCAACTCTCCACGCCGACCCGACCCGAGGCCCGAACGTGCCCCGTTATCTTACCGAGATCGTTGTGCCCGTTGATCGGTATGTTTTTCTTCAACTCCCCGACAGCTTTCCGGTCGGACGTGCCCGAGTGACGGTTTCTTTCCTGGAGTCGGAAACTCAATGGCCGGCAGACGACGTCGCACCGGTCGAAAGCCCGGATCGGGAAGTCGATGATGTCGAATGGTGGGAAGAGTTTGAAGAGAGTTGACAACGCGGTCCTCAGACCGGCGGAGGTGTCAGTGCCGCGAAAGCGCGCACCTGGGCCACGATCGCGGGTTCCGTGGGGAGTCGCTCGATACTGCTGGCCCCGAAAAAACCAGCGATTCCGCGGGTCTTCGTGAAGATCACGGCGACGTCTTCCGGTTCGGCGATCGGACCGCCGTGGCAAAGAACCAGAATGTCGGGGCGAACCGACTTCGCCGCGTTTGCCATCGCCTGCACTTTGGCAGCGGCTTCTTCCAGGGTCAACGCGCTCTTCGCCCCGATCATTCCTTTGGTGGTCAACCCCACGTGCGGCACCAGGATGTCGGCCCCTGCCATCGCCATCGCGATGGCCTCTTCCGGATTATGAACGTAGGGACAGGTCAACAAATCCAGATCCCGAGCGAGCCCGATCATCTCGACTTCCTTGTCGTAACCCATTCCGGTCTCTTCGAGCCCCTGGCGGAAAACGCCGTCCACAAGGCCCACAGTGGGAAAGTTTTGCACTCCGGCGAATCCCGCGTCCCGGACCTCCACGAGAAATCGCTTCATGATTCGGAACGGGTCGGTCCCGCAGACGCCCGCGAGCACAGGGGTTCTCTCAACCACTGGCAAGACCTCACGCGCCATCTCCATGACGATCGCGTTGGCGTCTCCATAGGGCATCAGGCCTGCGAGGCTTCCTCGTCCCGCCATCCGGAACCGTCCTGAGTTGTAGATGATGATCAGGTCGATGCCGCCGGCCTCTGCGCATTTCGCACTTAAGCCGGTCCCGGCACCGCCGCCGATGATTGGACGCCCCTCGGCGACTTTTTTTCGGAACCGAGTGAGTATTTCATCGCGAGTTTCTTGGAACATGATTTCTTTACCGTTTGGCGTGCTCGGTGGATTCGTTCAGCAGATGAAGGAGAGTGTTGGCCGCCGCCTCGCCGAAGCCGGGATCGTTAATATGTTCGTCGCGGTATTCGATGCGTGCAAAGGGATGGTTTTGAAGACCGTATTCCATTGCATCGAAAAGGGCGCGGTCGGCGACTGGGTCGAAGAAAGGCATTCCGGGAGCATCGAGTGCTGAGATTCCTCGCACCGGAATTAGAACGACGACAGGGACCGTTGCCTTTGAGAGTACCCGCGCGATCCATGCGCCGAGCATCGCGTTTTCTTCGAGGGTCGTGCGCATCAAGGTGACGGACGGGTTATGGATGTGGAATTGTCGTCCGGCGAAACGGTCGGGGACCGTCGCGATCGGACCGAAGTTCACCATGTCGAGCGCCCCGACACTCACGACTTGCGGTGTCCTCGCCGTGATCGCGGCTTCAAGTCGGCTTGGACCTGCTGAGAGAATCCCGCCGACGAGTTCGTCGGCAAGCTCCGTCGTGGTCAAATCAAGCACTCCGGTCATTTCGCCTTCGCGGATCAATCCTTCCATCGACTCGCCACCGACCCCCGTCGCGTGAAAGACGACAACCTCGAACCCGTGATTTTCGAGCGTTTTTCGCGCGCGATCGACGCAAGGCGTGGTCACGCCGAACATGGTCGCCGCGACGAACGGGCGGTCAGACCGGTCCGGTTGCCTAAAACGCCCCCTTTCAATCATCCCTGTCAGGGCGTTCGCCGCGTTCCAGAGCGATGCGCAGGTGAGCCGATTCAAGCCCGCGAGATCGGCGATGGGGGAAATCATCATGATATCACTTCCTCCCACGTAGGGCCGGGTCTGACCGCTCGCGAGCGTGCTAATCATCACTTTGGGCGTCCCGAACGGCAGTGCCCGCATCGCGGCCGTCGCGATCACCGTCCCGGCCGAGCCGCCAAGTCCGAGCACGCCATCGACCTCTCCTTGAGTGTCGAGCCGAGACAAGATCGCGGTAACGCCACGCGCCGCCGCGGCAACCGCGTCACCTCGGTTCCCAGCCACTCGAACGGCTTCCGAAGTGGTGCTGGCGTTACGGAAAACCTCTTCACGAGAAATCTCGGGTTCAAAAAGCGGTGGACCTAGCGAGCCTCCATCAATGACGCGCGTATCGAATCCTCGAGAACTCAGGATCTCGCGCGCAAAGCGAATCTCGGTTCCTTTCGTATCGAGCGTTCCCACGATAAAGACAGCCATCGAAGTGCTCAACAAGATTCTCGGCGGTTGACGGCGGCCCAGCGCCCTATCATCATGACCCGCGAAGCAGCGACGGCGCGGCACAAGGAAGGCCGATCGCTCCCAACAACATAATCGTGAAGCAAGGCCGAGGGAATCACCCGAACGCCGGAATGGGTGGGACTTCATGAGTGAACCTGTCGCGCAGCGTGTGGCTCTGGTGACAGGAGCCGCCCAGGGAATTGGACTCGGGATCGCGACGGCCCTTGCTGAGGCGGGGTGGAATGTCGCCCTGACCGACGTGAACGCAGGCGCGGTCGAGGCGTCCGACGCCGTGCTTCGAGATCGGGGCTTCACCACGATCGGGGTGCCTCTTGACGTTTCACGCGCGACGGACTGGGAACGCGCCGTGGCGGAGGTCGCCAAGACCTGGGGCCGGATCGATGTCCTCGCGAACAATGCCGGAATCAGCCCTCGCGGAACGATCACGACAACCGACGAGGAACTCTGGGATCGGACGCTTGCCATCAATCTGAAGGGGGCCTGGCTCGGCGTTAAAACCTCACTGCCTTGGTTGATTTCGACGCGGGGGGTGATCGTCAATATCGGCTCCACACGCGCCACCCGGCCGATGCCAGGGTTGTTCTCATATGTCACGAGCAAGGCGGGACTCTGGGGCTTGACGCGGCAGGTCTCCGTCGAGTTGCTTGAGCACGGGGTGACCTGCAACATGGTGGCCCCGGGATGGGTTGACACGCCGGGGGAACGAATCATCCAGAAGGCGCAAGGGCGTCCGAACTTTCCCGAGGGGGTTCAAAACCTCACGACCCCCGCCGATGTGGGTGCGGCCGTGGTCTTCCTCGTTTCGCCCGCGGGAAGAAAGGTAAACGGGGTGACCCTCTATCTCGATTCCGGGCTTCACATCGCCGACGATGCCGGGATGGTCTATCTGCCAGATGTCGCTCGCGCTCGCTATCACAAGCCGGGGAGTGATCGTTAGGAACAGGTCGATTATCACTTCCCGAAATCGTCGAAGGCTTTGGATGGCTCGGGGTGAGCCTCAGCGCACGATCGACGTCGTCGATGGTCATTCGAAAAATTCTTACTTCGTCTGAAGGGTAAGGTCGT
>JAYVYS010000905.1:0-2342 GCA_043784005.1 Isosphaeraceae bacterium | reverse complement strand
GGTGAATAAGTTACGGTGCAATCGCCCTGCTTCGAGACCCAGCATCGGCCAACGCATGCTGGGCCTCGAAGACTCGACCGCACCCTACATTCATCGCGTTACCGTCCTCGGGGCGTAGTGCTCCGGTGCCGGCGATGTACCCCAACGATTTCATCTCTCACTCCACCTTCAAAACTTCAATCAAGATTCGAACATCGCGAGTCGGGGATGGAAGTTCGCGCTCAACCGTTTCTACATGCGATCATGCTGAAGTCGTGCGGGTCGATCCGTGATGCGGAATGACGTCATCGATCGCCAAGCCGCCAAATGTATAGTGAGGGCGAGAACCTCCGTCTCTTGCTCGTGATGCAATGTGAATTTCAACGCACCAACCTGGGTTTGCGGAGTCGCCAATCGACTCTTTCCTTGTAGGCCAGAGTCTCTTCGATGAACACGAAGAGGCTGGGATCGTAGGCCTTCAACGTCTCGCGCGTGGTAACAGGTCGGCTCGCGGATTCCGGAGCGTGACCGTCACCCGCCGCGTCAAAATAGGCTTCCACGCCTGCGGCCCAGTATTCCGCCGCGTCTCGGGAGGCTGCGGTCCCGCGCCATAGACCTCGCGCTTTCGCGTCTTCCAGAAGCGACTGAAGGGTGCGGTCGAACTCGATGTCGAGCCGCTTAACACGAAGCTCATACTGTTGCTTCTGAGGACGTTTTTCAAAGTCCGGATCGACGGGACGGGTTGACGTGAGACGATACGACCCTTTCGCGAACACACTCACCACCATCGATTTTCCAGCGAACCGATCGCTTCCGAGCCCCAGGACATTCTCCTCGGGAACCACCATCAGCTTTCGATCCGGGGAATAGTCCGCGTAGCGAACGTCGTCGAATCCGGGCACGTTTGCCGATGCGAGGTATTCTGGAAGGTCGCTCAATCGCTCGTCACGGCCGAGAACCACCAGACGCGCTCCGTCCACAATCATTGCCTTCAACACGTCGTGGCGATAAGCAAACATCTTGCGAACAATGTCGTTGGCCGCGAGCAACGCTTCATCGCTCACCTTGCTCGAACCGAAGATCGGAAACTCGCGAGCGAGCGTGAGTTTTTTATAATAGCGGTCCGCGTGAAACCGTTCCGGCGGAGCCTCCACGCTGGGTTGGGATCGAAGCGGCTTGTACGTCCAGTCCCGTTGAGGCGAAAGCTGAAACGTCTTCCGGACGAGGTCGTAGCCATCGGGGTCGTATTGCTTGAGCAATTCTCGGGTGCCAATCGGGTTATGATTCCAGTTGTTGATCCGGTTGCAGTTGAAGTACGACTGGCAAATCTCAGCCCAATATTCGCCGGGGTTGGACGCCGCGTAGGCGTTCTTCCACAAGCCTTTGCCGATGGCATCTCGATAAGTCCGTCCCAGCAGCGTCCGCCATGTGGAATCGATGCGGCCGAGTGCAGCGTCGATCGTGTGGCAAAACTCATGGACCCCGATGCTTTCGTCATCATATCGATCGCTTGAAAGCGTCAAGAGATTTTCTTCGCCAAAGCTCGTGACATCCAGGCCCCCGGTCCCTCGAACGCGGTCGTTCTGATACTTCGGGTTCGGGTGATTCCTGTATTCGGGCATGTCGGTATAAACTTGATTCTTGCCGATGACGATAAGGCGCGTGCCATTCTTGACCATCACTTCGTGAATGTCGGGCCGACCGGCGAGGATGTGGGAAACAATCTCGTGGGTTCGCGTCAGGGCCTCATCGGCGACCTCGGCAGAGGCGAGGACCGGCATCCCGTTCACGTCGATGGTCTTCTTGTAAAACGTCCTGGCCGCGTCGCGATCGTTCACGCGAAACCGTTCGAAAACCGCCTCGTTGGGGACCTTCACCGTCGGCGTTTCCGAAACACCGGCAACCTGTTCCGAGTACGCTCCGCGGGAAGCCCGTTGGGTCGGCTGAATGACCAAGAGGAGCAATATCCAACGGTAACGCATCAAGGCGTTCATCATCTTGAGTGTCCTACCGGAGCGTGCGGTACTCATCATTCCCATCTCTTATACCCTGGGACGTTCCACGGATCACGTCTTATCGTGATGCCGAGAACGACCTCGGCCACCCCTTCCGGTCGCGGTGGGGCCACTCGCTTTGCACATGCGTGGAACTCCCTGGACCGGATCGGAACGCCACCGGAACGCCAGTGGCAAACGCTCCAACTCAACCATTTTCACGAACTCAGCCGTCACCCCACCTTCAAAACCTCAATCGACAAGCCGTTGACGTGACGATCGCTCATACGACTTGGCCATCATGTCGCGATGCTGCTGGATGAAACGCTTCTCACCCTCGGTTTTGGCCTCGGAAATCTGACGATCGAG
>JAYVYS010000904.1:0-3990 GCA_043784005.1 Isosphaeraceae bacterium | reverse complement strand
TGCGCGGGTCGATCTGGATCGAAGCCGGAGACCTCGAGACCGCCGTGTTTTTCTACGAACATGCTTCACGGCTTGAACCGGACAACGGCAACTACTTGGCTATGTTCCTTCATTTCTTGGACAAGGTTGACCCGGCAAAAGCTCATCAGCATAGCCAGGAGATCCTTGGCGAGCCGGATAGGTTTCCACCGGTGGCGGTCGCACGCGCCGCTGATGTGGAATGCAAGACCGCACGGTCGCTCTCAGAGGCCGACGCAACGCAGCTCATCAGGCGACTGATTCCTATCCTGCAAAGCACGTTGACGAGAATTGAGGCGGGAGACGAGAGTGGCGTGGACAGATCGTCTTACGAGTGGATCGTAGGTCTCCTCGGATTCTGCCACGAGTTCGTTGGCGAGATGCAGGCCGCGCTGGATTATTATTCCCGGGGACTGCAAGCCCAACCTTACAACGACAGCTTACTCGTCGCGAGGGGCATGCTGCTTTATGGATCAAGTCCTCGTGCGGTTACTGACCTCGAGCTGGCGATACAACAAGGCTCGCCACTGGTCTGGCCATATTTCTTTCTCGCTCATCACTATTTAGTCAATGGCCAGTACGGGCAGTGTCGTGTGCTTTGCGAAAAGGCGCTCGACATGAATGGGGCCGCTTCGGAGAAGAGCGAAATCGCGGAATGGATGGCGATCGCCCAATCAGAACTCGGGTTCCCCGTCGAATTGGTCAGAGCATCGTTCGAGAATTCGATACGACTCGACCCTTCGAACGAACGTGCCCGGCGAAACCTGGCTGCGTTCGAAGGCGCGACTCGCCCCATTCCTTCTAGCCGTTGGGAAACCCGCTCTACTGCTGCGATCCGCGCGTCGGGTTTGGCCGACCGGCGATTGGCGGCATGAGGCGAGTGGTGAAACAATAAAAACTACGGACTGACGATCGACAGGGTTTGGAGGACCGATTCACCGATCTTCACGTCCCCAAGGCCTGCTCCAGCGACGCCAGCACATCCGAGATCGTTTCAAATCCGGCCAGGGGCGGGCGCTGCTTTTCGTCCTTGATCCACGCCATCACTTTCTTCTCGGCTGAGATCACCGTCGAGTGATTTCGACCCCCGAAGAAACGGCCGATCTCGCTGTAGGCACAGCCTGTGTGCTTGCGAGCGAGAAACATCCCCAACATTCTTGGAAACGCCAAGACCCGGGCACGGCCTTGCGACTTCAACGCCTCGGCATCCACCTGGAAGAGCTGGCAGATCGCGCGTTCCACATCGCGCAACGCCACGGCTTGCGCTGTATGGCGGATCGTGTCGCGAAGGGCCGACTTCGCCAGGTTCAGGTCGATCCGCTTACCTGTCAGCACGGCATGGGCGATCAGGCTGTGCAAGGCCCCTTCCAGCTCACGAACACTTGCCCGAAGATGGTCGGCGATATAGGCGAGCACCACATCGGGCACATCCACGCCACGTGCAAGCGCCTTGGTTTTGAGAATCGCCTTGCGCGTGGAAGGGTCGGGAGCGTCGATCTTGACGACCATTCCGCCGAGAAACCGCGTCGCGAGCTCGTCGGTCAGGCGGCTGATCATTCTGGGGTGCTGGTCGGCCGTGAGAATGATCGGCAAGCCTTCGGCGATCAGCGCGTTGAACGTATGCAGAAATTCGTCTTGCGTCGAGCGTTTGGCCGCGAGGAAATGGACATCGTCCACGACCAGGGCTTCGGACCGACGATACTTCGAGCGAAATCCTGGCAGCGAGCTCGACCGCAAGGCATCAAGGAATCCGTTGGTGAATGACTCCGCCGTGACGTGGATCAGCTTCAAGCCCGGCCTTTGTAGTCGCAGGGCGTGGCTCACCCCTTCGAGCAAGTGCGTCTTTCCCATTCCGACCGCGCCATGGATTAACAGGGGATTGAACGACGCTCCCAGAGTCCCCACCATCTCCTGCGCCGCGGCATGTGCCAGGCGGTTGCACGGGCCGGTGACGAAGTCATCGAGACGTCGACCGAGGCGGGTCGCGTTGGCATTCGCATTCGCGTTCTTCGGCTCCGCATCCATCCGAGGCCGATCAAGGGGCGGCTGCTGGGGAGGCGAGACAGGAGCCTTGGGCGTCTGGCCGGGAGCGGGAGCGAGCGGGATCTTGATCTTTGGTCCGCGAAACTCGTTCGGCGCGGTCGGCTCGATGACATGACCGACCTGCGGCTCGGCCTCGTTGTCGACCCGGATCGCAAGCCGCAATGGGCGTCCCACCAGGGCTTCGGCCGCTTCGACCAGGCTCGCCGCGAAATGTCCCTGAATCCATTCTCGGAAGAACGGGTTCGGAACCGAGACCTCAAGAGCGTCGCCATCGACCCCGAAGCGCGTCCCCTCTCCAAACCAAAGGCCGTAGCGCGAAGGGCCGAGCTTCTCCGAGACCGCGACGCGCAGCGCCGCTTCCGAGACTTTGGGACCGGAATCCTCGTCCACGACCTTGTCTGCGAACGCGCTGAGTTGCCCCTGAACCGCCATCAATGCTCATCCTCTCGCTTGCCGCGCAATGGTGCGAAGCCGGCGGGAAGAGGATGACCAAAGAGACGTCCGACATCCCTGCTCCCACGATTCGGCCAGGTTGATATGCCCCCCGATCGGAGGGTTGTCAAAGCAATGGCCTGGTGGAAGGCGGGGCGATTTTGCGGAGAGGGAGGGTTGTGAGCGGTGTAGGGGTGAATCGAGCGTTCGTCAGAGACCGGTGCCGATCATTGTCTTCCCACCCTGCGATCGAGCCATTCCCGAAACGAACGTTGGCTTTCGCCCGACGGCTGGCCATCGAGCAGGTTCTTGACGCTGATGTCTTCGTCCAGATCCTCCCAGTGCAGCCCGACGCCCTGGCCGATCAGCCGACAACGGCTCCGCTCCTCGGTCGTGCCGTGAAGCAATCGGGGATACCATGCCAAGGGCACGAAAAGCGTCCGGCCATCGGACAATTCGACCTTGAGCGTGTCTTCGGTCACGCTCACACCCGTTGCCGTGGCCGATCGAGATTCAGTCATTGAAAGACTCATTCCATCGGTCCAGAAAGAGAAGAACGGTTGGAATGATCCTATCGTACGGCTCTCAATCCGGCCCGCACATCCCCGTCATGCACTTCCCGCCGCCGCAACCGAACGTACTCGGGCCGGTTTCGCATACGGGAAGCGACGCGCTCGACGCACTTCCGGTGTGGGCCGAGGCGGGGACGCTGAATTGCTTCTTCACTTCGATATTCCCGCACTTCGGGCAATGAGCGATGTCGTTTGACGACCGCACCAGGGTTTCAAAGGCTTCGTCGCACGGTTCGCAATGGTATTCGTAGATGGGCATCGTGATCATTCTCGAAAAAAGACTGCGGGATCAACGCCGAAGGCCTGCTCGGAATTCCACTTTCTCTTGTCTCGGGTTTCCTGTCTACTTCGAAGGATGAATCCACTCATTCTCCGCCCCATGTCCCGCATCGAGCTTCGCGGCATTGATGTCGACGCGGCCGAGACATTCAAGATGCCGACCGTGATCCTGATGGAAAACGCAGGCAGGGGCGCTGCGGAGTTGTTGATGGAGAGGATCAAGGCCGCCCACTCCCCCCTGCCTCGTGTGTTGATCCTTTGCGGACCCGGGAACAATGGCGGCGATGGCGGCGTGGTCGCCCGACACCTTGATCTCAGCGGGTTCGAGGTCAAGGTCGTAGTCTTCGCCGAGCCTTCGCAACTCCGGGGCGACGCCGCCATACAAATAGAGATCCTCGTACGTTCGGGGACCAACCTCTCCTGGTGGAAGGACGACGTCACTCCCGAACATCTCGATTCGCTGTTCGAGGGTGCGGATTGGGTGGTCGACGGCCTGTTGGGGACGGGTTTGACGCGACCGGTCGAAGGCCTTTTGCTCAAGGTCGTCGAGGCCGTCAACAGAGCTGGCAAGCCCATACTGGCTTTGGACTTACCTTCGGGACTCGACGCCGACAAGGGCATCCCCCAGGGTGCGGCCGTGCGGGCG
>JAYVYS010000903.1:0-2118 GCA_043784005.1 Isosphaeraceae bacterium | reverse complement strand
GCCGCGCTTGTTTGCCCTGTTTTGTGCGATCGTCCTTGCCAACGGACACGGACCCGAGAAGACATGCCGACCTCGCCCTCCGCCATCAAGCGTCTGAAGCAGAGCAAGAAGCGCCGGATGCACAACCGGATCGCCAAGAAGATCATCCGGACCCTGACCAAGCGGATGATGACCGCCGTCTCGGCCAAGGAATTCGAGAAGGCCGAGACCGATTTTCGGCTCACGACCGCGAAGATTGACAAAGCGGGGCTTCGTCGGGTGCTTCACCCGAAAACCGCCGCTCGACGTAAGAGCAAGCTTGCCCGGGAATACAAGGCCGCCGTGGCGAAAGCGCGTCCGCAAGCCGCGGCCTGATCACAAACATGTCCTCGCCGGATGAATCTCAATCCGCGATCCGCGAAGCTCTGACCGGCCATTACGGGCGGCTGGGCTCGCCGTTCGCGGATTTCGGCCTTTTCGAAGCGTTTGTTTCCGTGATCCTTGATCGCGTCTTCGAGGCCAGGTCGCGCGACTCCGCTGTTGCCGCCTTGCTCGAAGACGGTCTGCTCGAACCGCAGGCCCTCGCCGAAGCCGACCCCGCCGAATTTGAAGAGGCTCTGAGGTCGGCCGGATTGAGGATTCCCAAGAATGCGCTCGGATCGCTTCGACGCCTCGTGCGCTGGCTGGTCGATCTTCATCATGGCGATCTTGACGAACTGTACGGGGAAAGCAGCCCCGTTTCGACGTCTCAGCTCCGCGAGGAGCTTTTGACGTTGAATGGGGTCGGGCCAACCACCGCCGATTCGCTCCTCCTCTTCGCGTTGAATCGACCTGTCTACCCCATCGACCGCGCGACTTATCGCGTTCTTTTCCGTCATGGCTGGATCGACCAAGACACGGATTACGACGCCGCTACCGATGTGGTTAAACGTCTCGCACCCGATGACCCGGCGCTCTTAACCACGCTCTCGCTGTGGATGGAGCGACTCGGGCGCGATTTCTGTCGCGCGAAGGTCCCCAAATGCGAGCGATGTCCGCTCCGGCCCTTTTTGCAGGAAAACGGTCCCGTGATCTCGGATGATTAAATGGAGCGACGTTTCCCGACTCATGCGCCTTGGCTACAATGATGCATGAACGATGGAAAGATCACGAAGTTTTTTGAGCGAACGCGGAGGGGGCGGAGATGAGCGGACGAACGCGACTGAAAGCGTTGGCGATAGGATCAGTTTTGTCGCTGCTCGGCGTCATCTCGCTCGCGGCCGATGACAAAGGGCGAGAAATCCCCGCGCCATTCGCTCCATTCGAGTATTTGATCGGAAGCTGGAAGGGGACGGGAGTCCCGACTGCAAATCGGGTTCGAGGCTGGAACGAGACGCACGCCTGGGCCTGGAAATTCGAGAAGGGCCGGCCCGTCGGCTTGACCGTGACGATGGAAGGCAGCAAGGCCCTGACCAAAGGCCAACTCGCGTTTGACGCGACTTCCAAAAAATACACGTTGACGGCCACCGACTCCCACCGCAAAGCCGCGACGTATGCCGGCAGTCTTGACTCCGCGGGCAAGACGTTGGCCCTAGACCGGATCGGTGCAGTGTCGGACGGTACGAAGCAGCGGTTGACACTCTTCCCCAACGCGAACTTCATCCGCTATACGTTCCGGGTCGCGGAGCAAGAAGCGGGATCGCCCCAGTTCAAGCCGGTGATCGAGGTCGGCGTGACGAAGGAAGGCGAGGCCTTCGCCTCGGGGAGTGCGGCGGCGGATCTGCCGAAGTGCATCGTGACCGGCGGGGCCGCGACGATGACCGTCAGCTTCCAAGGAAAATCCTTCCCTCTCTGCTGCACGGGCTGCCGTGACGAGTTCAACGACAACCCCGAGAAGTACATCAAAAAGCTTGCCGAACGAAACGAAGCCGGCGGCAAGTTGGCTGCGAAACCCGTTTCGACCGGGAAAGATGATGGTTCTTTCGACGGTCTGACCGATGGACCCAAGCCAGCCACCAAACCCTCCGCCGAGATGAAAGCCACTCCGGCCAAAACCGAGGAGACCGTGAAAGAAAAGGCCGAGGCTCCGAAGGTCGCGGACGCCTCCGCCAAGTCTTCCTCACTTCTGAAGCTTGGGCAGAACCTGGAAAAATCGGGCAA
>JAYVYS010000902.1:0-3363 GCA_043784005.1 Isosphaeraceae bacterium | reverse complement strand
TCCGCCTTTCGAAAACTCAGGATCATGAGCAGGACGCAAAGTCCAAACTGAATGACCGCCACGCCAATGTAGCCGAGCGCAAGGTTGCGAACGATCCGGAGGACAAAGGTGACATCAATCCCCGCACCCGAATCCGCCAGACGGCGCGACCAGAGCATCGTTCCCCAGAGGATCGCGAGATAGACCGCTGGGATTCCGTACAGAACCGTGAGCACCCGCCGTTTATGCCGCGCCAGCAAGGGATTGATTCGAGGAAAGACCAGGTAAAAGTGCAGGCTTACCACGGGGACGAAAAACGCGAACGCCGCGAAGAGATAGATCATCACCGGCTCGACCACGATCTCCGTCCAGTGATATCCCCCCATATACGCGCCGACGGTCAGAACACAGAGCCAGAAGAACAAACGCGCGGAGTCGTCTTCGGGACGCTTCCAGAAGACGCGGGCCCCGATCGCGAAAATCACCATCTCCTGAAGAAACCAGATGACCGACGCCACATATGTCGCCGACGGACGATATCGGACCCGAACGGTCGCCGACCGCCTCTGTCCCGTCTCCACGTCGTTCCAAGAAACCGGGATGGTCGCACCGATCTGTCGCGAGAGTGTCCGCAAGGCTCGAATGTAGTCCGAATAGTTCTCAATCGCCACCGGACCGATCGACACGATCGTGTCACCCAGTTTCGGGGTCCCACCCGTCCAATCGTAGTCCTTATCGGGAACCGTCTCCCGAACGACGTTGCTGAAAATACAACGAACACCGATATCACCCATCCAGGCGACCAACGCGAGTACGGCAAGGGAATAGATCAAGACCGCGAGTGCGATCCCCATCAAATAGGCACGCTGCGGTGGCCGACCGGAGCGCGGACCTTTGAAGGCCAGGCCGGGAGCCCCCGTCGAAAGCGTTCCCCGGTTCGGACCCCGCTCGCGGAGCTTGGTGGGGTACTTCATTCAAGGTGTCTCATCATTGGGTGCGACAGCCACGACCTCGGAGGGATCGCGATCCGTCACTAACACTCTAACGAATCGCTAGCGAAACGCCAGATTTCGCTAACGAAATATTGTGAAATCGACGACCAAGGTCCGCGCAGTCCAATCGCCGCGCATCGTCAACGCCTCTTCGCTAAAGACGCTACGCGGAGACACAATTTAGGAAGATTAGGTGCTTTTTAGTGTTTATAGAAACATTACTGAGGAAACATAGGGGGTTTGGTGAAAATTCATGGCCCGTTGACCAACGTATTCCTTCGGTTTATTCCCGACCCTCTCGACATCGACGAGATTTCGTTAACCGAAAGACCCCCGGACAATGCGCGGATGTAGCGAATTCTCGCCACGAAAACCGGCGAAAAGACAAATTGGGTGGCGGTGTTTGGATCGGTACGAGACCTGCCTGAGGAGTTACTCACCAAAAACGATGATGGACGCCCTCAACCGCGTTCATGAACGACACCAGGATTTTGAGCAGGCGTCCGGGAGGTTCGATGCGGATTGCAGCCAAGCGGCGTGCCGGGTGGGTCATGGCCCCCCAGCGTCTGGAAGGATCAGCGCGGCAAGTTCGCGTGAACGGAGAGTGGATGGATGTGGTCCGAGTCGGGGCGGGTGATCCCATTGTGGTCATCCCCGGACTCGCCGGCGGCTGGCGGCTAGTGGCCCCCCTGGTCGAGCGGTTGTCGTCGCGGTTCGAGGTGATCGTTTGTGGATTGCGAGGTGATCGATTTCCGGCTTCGGGTCCATGGGCCAAGGAGATCGCGGACCACGCGGAGGATGTCTCCGAGATCATCGGCCTGCTGGGCCTGGAGCGGCCGACGGTCCTGGGAGTGTCGTTCGGCGGGGCGGTGGCTCTCGAACTGGCGATCGAGCACACCCATCGCGTGGGTGCCCTGATCGTGCAAGGAGCGGCACCCCGGTTCAAGACCTCGATCGGCTCGATCATCGCCCGACGGATTCTCGAACGGTTCCCTCTTCCGGATGACAACCGGTTTGTGAACCAGTATTTCAACCTCCTGCATGGTGGCAAGCCCGAGCCGGGGCCGCTCGCCGAGTTCGTGGTGGAGCGGATCTGGGAGACCGATCAAAGCGTCATGGCGCGTCGTCTCGCTCTCCTGGAAACGTTTGACGTCACCGAACGGCTCTGGCAGATCGACGTGCCGACCCTGGTCGTCGCCGGGTCTCGCGACGCGATCGTTCCGGTTTCGGGTCATAAAGCCGTCGCGGAGGGAATACCCGACTCGCGTTACGTCGAACTGGAAGGGGCCGGGCACGTCGGATTTCTGACGCACAGGACCGAGCTTGCGGGCCACATCGCCAAGATGGTCCGGCAGGTGAACCACTCGGTTTGCTGAACACGGCTTGTGGATTCAACCCACCTCGAAACGCGGCGATGTGCCTCTCTCACATCGGCGCGTTTCGTGTTATGTTCGGGGCGATCTTACCTGTTCAGGAGCACTCCGGATGTTGATTTCAGACAACCTCGAACGTGCGACTCGCTGGGCCGCGACCGCGCATCAAGACCAATCCCGACGCGGCTCGCGGACCCCGTACGTTCAGCACGTTTTCGCGGTGGCCATGATCCTGGACCGCCTTGGGTTCGCCGAGCCTGTGATCGTCGCGGGTCTGCTCCACGACATTGTGGAAGATACCCAAGTCACCTTCGAAGAAGTCGACCAGTGGTTCGGCCCCGAGGTCACGGCGATGGTCCGCCACTGTACCGAGGTTAAAAACGACGAACAGGGGCGAAAACGTCCGTGGCTCGACCGCAAACGTAGCCATCTTGAGGCGCTCGCCGAGGCACCCGTGGACGCCCGCGCCGTCCTCCTGGCGGACAAGCTTCATAATCTCACCAGCATCCGTTACGACCTCCACGAAGGCCTCGACGTCTGGTCGACCTTCAATGCGGATCGCAAGTCGATTCTGTGGTATTACCGGACGGCGGTCGAAACGTTCGGGAAAGGGAGTGTCGAGCTGGATCGATTGGCTACGGAATGCCTGATGATTCTGGAGGAGATCGAAGCCTTTTCGCCATCGCTCTAAAAAATCCGGAAAGTTTTCCAGGACGGTTGATCGTCCGAACGGGATTGATATAGTAGAGGGGCCGAGCAGGTGGACATTGCTGCTCGACTCGGGTCGCACGCAACGTGGTGCGACGGGCTAGAGCCTGCTCTCAAGCGAGGCTGGACTCCCGCGAGACCAGGATGTCTTGACGTAAAGGAGGTGATCGAGTGTGTAGTGATAACCAGAGGCGGCTCGCCTAACGGCAGCCGACGGGTTGCCCGTCGGGCAAGCCGCATTTCTGACTGGTTTGCAATGCTTGCCAGTATTCGGGCTGGGTTCGGGCTAATCCTTGAACCCAGCCTGAACC
>JAYVYS010000901.1:0-3518 GCA_043784005.1 Isosphaeraceae bacterium | reverse complement strand
CCACCGAGGGCGCGCTGCCGCTTGTGCTCTTCATGACCGACGGCCTGCCGACGGTCGGCCAAACCTCCGAAGCAGCGATTCGCGAACTCAGCCGAAAGGGGAACCCTCACGACCGTCGGATTTTCACGTTTGGCGTCGGTGTCGATGTCAACACGCCACTCCTCGAAAAGATCGCCTATGAGAGCCGGGCCACCACGACCTTTATTCTCCCTTCGGAAGACGTGGAAGTGAAGGTCGCCGACGTTTTCAAACGTCTTCATGGACCTGTGCTCGCCGATTCCCGGCTCTTCATCAACGATACCGAGCGGGTCTTCCGCGCGAGGGAGTTGATCCCCGCACGTATTCCCGACGTCTTCGAGGGCGATCAGATCGTCTTGCTGGGCCGATATCTCGGTGACGAACCGCTCGATTTCACACTCCGGGGCAACTATCGGGGGACGCCTCGCGTTTTCAAGTTCCGCCTTTCCCTCGATCGGTCAAGCACTCGCAACGCCTTCGTTCCCCGACTCTGGGCCAGTCGCAAGATCGGTTTGCTCGTGGACGCGATCCGCGAACAAGGCGGTGGATCGAGCGTGGTTTCACAAGCCTCGAAATTAGCCGCCACCCCGGCCAGTCGCGAGCTTGTGGATGAGATTGTGCGGCTCTCGACAGAGTTCGGCATTCTCACCGAGTACACCGCGTTTTTGGCGCGTGAAGGAACCGACTTCTCGCAAACGGAGAGGGTTCTTTCCGAGGCCCAAGACCTCTTCCGCGACCGTGCGATCCAGACCCGAAGCGGAATCGGTTCCGTCAATCAAGAGGTGAATAATCAATATCAAAAAGCGATGACGTGCGTGAACCCGCGAAATGAGTTTTACGACGCCGCGATGAACAAGGTGGCGACGACGACCGTCCAGCAGGTTTGCGACCTCGCCTTTTACAAACGAGGAGGCCGCTGGGTCGATAGCAGGCTCGTGACAAACACGACGGAAGTTCCGCCGGCAAACGTCATCACGTTCGGCTCACAGGCGTTCCGTGATCTCGCCGCCAAGCTCGCGAGAGAAGGTCGCCAGGGAAGCATTTCACTTCGTGGCGACATTCTGATGCTCATCGACGGCAAGCCTGTCTTGATCAAGGCACCCGTCGATCAACCGTAATCGCAGTTTAAGCGAACCGTTTGTTTCGATTCTATCTTGAGGGAGGACTTCTCATGTTCAAGCGCATCGCAATCGTTTCCGTGTGCCTCGTCACGGGCTCGACGTTTTTTCCGCGCGGTTCCGCCACAGCCCAGTCGCCGCGTCAATCACCGCGGGCAACCGTGCAAATCGCCATTTTGCTCGACACCAGCAACAGCATGGACGGTCTGATCGCACAGGCCAAGACGCAGCTCTGGACGGTCGTGAACGAGTTCGTCCGCGCCAAGAAAGATGGGCGACCTCCCGCGATTCAAGTCGCGCTGTTCGAGTATGGTAAACAGACTCTCCCCGCGTCGGAGGGATTTGTCCGGATGATCCTTCCGCTCACCGACGATCTTGACCGTGTTTCCGAAGAGCTGTTCGCGCTCAAGACCAACGGAGGCGACGAATATTGTGGGTGGGTCATTCGTGAGGCGGTGAATAAACTCGAATGGAGCCATTCGTCCGACGTTTACAAGGCCGTCTTCATCGCCGGAAACGAGCCCTTCACTCAAGGAAGCGTTGACTTTCACGCCTCATGCAAAGCCGCCGCGGAACGTGGGGTGATCGTGAACACGATCTTCTGCGGCGGCAATCAGGAAGGCCTGGTGACGGGCTGGAAAGACGGTGCCGTGCTTGCCGATGGCCGCTATATGAGCATCAACCAGGATCAGAAAATCGTCGAGATTCCCGCGCCGCAGGATGGCGAGATCGCCAAGCTGGGGGTTACGTTGAACAAGACCTATCTTCCCTATGGTACGATGGGACAGACGGGATACGCGAGGCAATCAGCGCAAGACACCAACGCGGTCAATTCGTCTCCGAGCGCGCTGGTGACTCGTTCGATCTCAAAGTCCAATGCGTTTTATTGCAATGATACATGGGACCTCGTCGACGCTATCAAGAACGGCAAATGCAAACTCGACGAACTGAAAGACGAGGATCTGCCCGAGAGCCTGCGCAAGCTCGACAAGACGGCCAGGAAAGCCAGAGTGGATGACGCGGCCAAGGATCGTGAGACGATTCAATCGCAGATCCTCGAACTCAACAAGAAGCGCGACCAGTTTTTGGCCGCTGAGCGCATGAGGTGTCGCACTGCCAGGGTAGACAGCCTGGATGAGGTGATCGTAAAGACCATTCGAGACCAGGCCACGCGGCAACACTTCACGTTTGAGTAAGCTTATGGACCGCAAGTGCATCCTGGTCGTTGAAGACGACGCGGCGATCCGGCGAGGCCTGGTGGATGCCCTCGGCTTTGCCGGATATGCGACTCTCGAAGCCAACGAAGGAACTGCGGGACTTGCCGCGGCCCTCGATTCCAACTGCGACCTCCTCTTGCTCGATCTCGTACTGCCGGGCCGAGACGGCCTGGCCATCCTCCGCGAGCTGCGCGCGGCACGATCGACCCTTCCGGTGATCGTGCTCACCGCGCGTGGCGCGGAAGACGACCGCGTTCGCGGCCTTGATCAAGGCGCGGATGACTATGTCGTCAAGCCGTTCAGCCTCAAGGAGCTTTTCGCCCGGATCGAAGCGGTTTTGAGACGCGCGCCCGAACGGCCCCCCGCCGTCCGGCATCTCGCTTTCGACGGCGGGCTCGCCGATCTGGAACGACACGAAATTCGATTTGATGACGGCCACCGCGCGGACCTTTCTGAGCGCGAACGCGAATTGCTGCTGTACCTCGCCCTCCACGCCGGACGCGCCGTCTCTCGCGACGAACTACTGGCGAGGGTCTGGGGATTGAACCCGGTCGGGATCACCACAAGAACGATTGATATGCATATCGCCCGGCTTCGCGAAAAACTTCAGGACGATCCCGGTCGACCCCGGATCGTGCTTACCGTGCGAGGACAAGGTTACATGCTTGCCGGACAGGGGATGCCATGAGGCGCCTCGGCATGGTCTGGCTTATCTTTGGCTGTTGCGTCGCGCTGGCGGCCGCGGCGATCGCCCGCGTGGGAGCCACCGCGCTCTCGCTCGAACAGGCCGAGGCAAAGGCCCGTCGCCAGGCCGGCCTTGAAGAGAACCTGCAACTCGCTCTCTGGCGGATGGATGCGACCTTGGCTCCGTTGATCGCGGAAGAGAGCGCCCGACCCTACTTTTCTTATAGCCCGCTTTACCCCGCGGAGCGCGCGTTTACCTGCATGTTCGCCGAGATCCAGAAAGGGGACGTCCTGGTTCCGTCTCCACTCCTAACGTTCTCTTCCTCCCTGGTTCGCCTCCATTTCCAGTACGGCCCCGACGGCCGCCTTAGCTCGCCTCAGGTCCCTGCGGGGAACATGCGTGACCTTGCCGAAACGCGCTACCTTCGTCCCAAGCAAATCGAAACCTCGTCGCAACGCCTTGATGAGCTTTCTCGACGCA
>JAYVYS010000900.1:0-4879 GCA_043784005.1 Isosphaeraceae bacterium | reverse complement strand
TCGCGGTCCGAACGCAACCAGGTGCAATGGGTGTTGTTGGCGTCGTTGATCGCCTCGTTTCTGATCGGTTATCTGCTGGTTGAGGCGTCGTTCGACCTTTCCACATTCGGCAGGGATAGCGCGGCCTGGCCGATGTTCGGAGTCTCGCTGCTCTATACCGTGGCGTACGCGCTCAGTATCACCCGTTATAAGCTGATGCGCGCCGAGGAATTCATCAACCGAAGCGTGGTGTACGTCGCGATCAGCGTAACCGCCGGCTTGCTTTATTCGGTCGTGCTGCTGGTGAGCGGGATCATCTTTCGGGACCAGTTTCTCGCGAGGAATCAGACGTCGCGGGGAGCGATGGTCGCGGTGATCACGGTGATTTTGCTGTTGATCGTGACCGAGGTGGCCCGAGGCCAGTTTCAAAAGGCGATCGATCGCCGTTTCTACCGCGAAAAGTACAAGTTTGACCAGGCGATGCGCAAGATGCGGCTGGCGGTCGGAAGCTTGGTCGACCGCGAGACTCTGGGCCGGCGATTGCTGGAAGCCGCGGCCGAGGTCTTGCGCCTCGAATGGGGAGCGATCTATCTTTGTGAGGAGCCTTGGGGACCGCTGCGACTGGCCGCCTGCCATGGCCCCGCGCCCGAGGAGCCGACGATCGCATCCGAGAATCCCCTGGTCGAGAGACTTCGGCGCGTTCCCGGTGTGAAGGTCCCGCATACGGTCGCCGCGGGAGGCGCTTCGGACCCGGCAACCGATGCCATGATCGCCCTCGGAGGAGAGGCCGCCGCCGCTCTCGAATCGGATGGCGAGCTTGCCGGCCTGCTTGTTCTCGGGCCAAAACGCAGCGGCATGCCTTATGAGGATGAAGAACTCGCCTTCCTGGCCGCGCTCAGTTCGGTGGCCACGCTGGCCCTCCACTCCGCCGACATCCAACAGACCTTGGAAGCCCTCAATATCGAGCTTCGCGACAAGGTGGAAAAGATCGCCGAACAGCAGAGGAGGATCTTGATCCTTCAAGACCAGCTCACCGACCGCGCGGGCAATCGACGGTCGGAGACGTTGGAAGCGTCGAGCCACTTGCAGTCCGAGCCAGTCACCGCGGCTACGGCAGTCTTCGATCGGATCAAAGGTTCGGGGCCTGCCGTTCGTCAGATGATCGAGCTGGCCCGGAAAGTCGCCGCCAGCCCTTCGGCCGTTTTGATCCGAGGCGAGAGTGGTACGGGAAAGGAACTTCTCGCCGAGGCGATTCACGCCGCGAGCCCTCGGGCCGACCGGCCGTTCGTCAAGGTCCACTGTGCCGCGCTCTCGCAAACCCTGTTGGAGAGCGAGCTTTTCGGCCACGTCAAAGGGGCCTTCACCGACGCCCATCGCGACCGGATCGGCCGTTTCGAGCAGGCCGACGGCGGCACGTTGTTTCTCGACGAAATCGGCGACATCAACCTGGAAGTGCAAACGAAGCTCTTGCGAGTCCTGCAAGAGATGTCGTTCGAGCGCGTGGGCAGTTCGCAGACGATCAACGTCGATGTCCGGATTCTGGCCGCCACGCATCAAGACCTCGAAGCTTTGATTCGAACGGGTCGGTTTCGCGAAGACTTGTATTACCGGCTCAACGTGATCAGCTTCCGAACCCCGCCGCTTCGAGAGCGAAAGGAAGACGTCTTCGAACTTGCCGTCACCTTCCTCGCCGATCACGCGAGGCGCGTGGGTAAGACGGTGACTCATCTCGACGACGACGCCTTCGAGGCGCTCACGGCATACTCTTGGCCGGGCAATATTCGCGAACTTGAAAACGTGATCGAGCGTGCGGTGGTGCTTTCCGACGGCCCGGCGATCACCCGAGCCGACCTGCCGGAGGAGGTCCGCCGCCCCTCGCCGCGCTCGAGCCCGAGGCGAATCATGCGGACGCCGGTGTCGGCGTCGGTGTCGGTTCCGAGAAAACAGACAACGGCAACGGCGATAACCTCGACGACGCCTGCCGCGTCGGGTTCCGGCTGGACCGAGCCTGTGGGGGACGAAGCCTGGGACAACGAGTTTCTCGCCTTCGAGCGTCAGCGCCTCGTGGATGCGCTTGGCGAAGGTCACGGCAACAAGAGTGAGGCCGCGCGATTGCTGGGGATGCCGAGAAGCACATTTTGCAGCAAGCTCAAGAAACACGGAATGCTCTGAATCACTTCGACGCCACGGATCCCGTTTTCGCTTCGATGCGTTTGAGCGAAGAGGCCACGGTTTTCTTTTCGTTGTAAGACTGCCCGCGTCGTGGTCCCGCTTTCAAGGTGTAAATCACTTTGAAGGTTTGTCCGCGAGTGGATTGGACGAGGTGCCCATCTTGATTATCGAAAAGGTAGGTGGCGTTGTCCTCCTGAGCGTCGATTTTGATATCGAGCGAGGAATTCGGGGCGGGTTGGAGGCCGACGAACACTTTGAGGCGAATCGTCTCGTGAGCTGACGACTCGTCGGGACCGCCATACGTGTAGGTTTTCTCGTGAACGTGAAGCCCGGTGGGAGAAGGAACTTTGGTCTGTCGTCCCCAGGTGTCGCCGCGCTTCAGGTCCTTTCCCGGAAAGATCAAGATTTGATCGCGGACAAGGTACTTGTACGCCTCTTCGGAGAACCTTGGAGAATCGGCCGAGGTCTCGACCGCCTCCTTGAGTTTTGTGATGACCTCGGAGGGAATGCGGATGTCGCGAACGTCGCCCAGCGGCGTCATCGTGTAAAGGAACGTGCTTCCCGCCAACGCCTTGTAAGTGGGGACGAGCGTCGCGCTAAGGAGTCCAGCAGGCTCTTTCGAGGCGTCGAGATCGGCGGCCGTGTCGTAGTCGATCCGTCCTTTCGGCGTGTCGGCTCGAAATTGGAAGCGATCGAAACGGAGGGCGATCTCGGCGTCTCCGTTGTCGTCGATCGAGCCGACGGACCAGGTGGTCTCGGTGGTCAGCAGCATCGTTGTCGTGACGTGCTTGGGAAACGAGACCTCGGAGATGGTCTTGGTTTCCAGGCGGTAGCGCTGGGATTCGCCGGTCTTGAAAGACCACTTCAAATCCACGGCGAGAGCGGGTGTGGCCGTGGTGAGTACGAGAGCGAGGACCGCCGAAACCCCGACTCCAAGACGGTTCGCTTGCCGCCGATTCCGCGTGTCTGTCATCCGTGTCGGCTCCTATCATCCGTGGAGAGGCACTTTGGCGACGAGAGCATAGCGAGGATAGGCACACTCGACCAGGGAAGAATCCCGGCGCGGTGAACCCTGAACCGGCGGAGCCTTGCTGACGTATTGATCACGATGGTAGGTTACATCGAAGCAGTTCAACGCGGTTTTCCCGAACGATTTCCAAAGAGGTCGACAACCATGTGTGGCGAAGCGCGCGGGCTCTCGAAATGGCCAAGAACCGTCGCGCGATGGGCCGCGCTCCTCACCGCGGCGGCGATCGCGATCGCGTCGGCCGCGGCCTCGCGAAAGGGAGAAGTCCGGGGTGCCGAGCCGACGCCGGCCTTCCCTGTTGTCGAATTGACCCCAAACTCCCCCGACGAACCCCTTGCCGCGAGGCTCTCGCTGCGGAAGGCCGCCGCCTTTCTCGACGCCGTCGCCCTCGACTGGACCAACAAGCGCCAGTGCGGCACCTGCCACACGAACTACGCTTATCTGATCACACGTCCCGCCTTGAAAGGTATGCCTTCCCCGGCGATGACCGAGATCCGCGCGTTCTTCGAAGGGCGCGTCGCTCACTGGGACGATTCCGAGAAAGAGGCCAAACCGCGATGGGATGCCGAGGTGATCGCCACGGCGGCGACTCTCGCGCTGAACGACGCGGCGACCTCCGGCAAACTCCATCCCAAAACCAGGCAGGCCCTCGACCGGATGTGGAGCCTCCAAAAGGCCGATGGCTCGTTTTCGTGGCTCAAATGCGACTGGCCCCCCTACGAGCATGATGACTACTACGGCGTGGTGTTCGCGGCCTTGGGCGTGGGGTCGGCTCCTGAAGGCTATGCGAAAGGTGAGTCGGCCAAGCTCGGCATCGAACGGCTTCGGGCCTACCTGAACACGAATCCCGCCCCCGACCTTCACCACAAGGCGTTCCTCCTCTGGGCTTCCACCAAGCTCGACGGACTCATGTCATCGTCCGCGCGTGAACAGACGATCAAATCCCTGCGCGACCTCCAGCAAGCCGATGGCGGCTGGAGCCTACCTTCGCTGGGAGACTGGAAGCGCAAGGATGGCTCGGCGAATCCAAAAGATGCCCCATCTGATGGTTATGCGACGGGCCTGATGGTCCATGTTTTGCGGCAAGCGGGGGCTTCGATCGAGGATTCCGCGGTGACTCGCGGCGCCGATTGGCTGAGGTCGCATCAGCGCGAGTCGGGTCGCTGGTTCACTCGCTCACTGAGCAACGACAAGGCCCATTACATCGCGAATGCCGGGACCGGTTTCGCCGTCCTCGCGCTTTCGGAATGTGAACCGGAGCCGAAATCCGGAAGTGGGCGATGAGTGAGTCGGCGTCGGCATAAGAGTAGATCGATCCGTTGATCGCGTCCGGATCGTCCCCGGAGCCTGAGTTGCTTGAGGCGATCCTGGATCGATGTCGTTGCGCCGCTGATCGAAATTTCGTAGCACGATTCCACGGCCTGGACGAAACGATCCCTGCTGGTGTGGCAACGGCAAGAAAGATATGAAGTGCCGTTGGAGCGAAGATCAGGCGCTGGGATGAGGGCGGGAAACTCTCGGCCCAAGGAGTGACGGACGGACGCTGGGCCGGCTGTGCCGACCGAATTCAGTCAGGGATCGACACGGCGGCCCTACCTCAATGCGCACCGCTCCCGGACCGACGTCAAACGTCGGCTCTCACACCTCCCCCTCCACCTTCAAAACCTCAATCGACAAGCCGCTGACGCGACGATCGCTCAT
>JAYVYS010000899.1:0-7490 GCA_043784005.1 Isosphaeraceae bacterium | reverse complement strand
CAGACTCCTAGAAACCGGGGCCAGTTCGCCTCGACGGATTTCCAAGGGTCGCGGCCCGCGAACGAGTTGACGACGTTCAACCCCAGATCGGCCGAGGCATCAATTAACTTATGTAAGTGAGACGTGGCGATATTGGACTCGGTGGAGTCGGCGGAGAGCGGATTGGGGTAATAGCCGAGGCCCGAAATCGACACCCCGTGCCGCGCCGTCAATTCCTGAACCCGGCGCACATCGTCCGGCCCGAAATTCGAGACGTCGAGATGGCTGACACCCGCATAACGACGCTCGGCCTTGCCCGGCGGCCAACACATCAGCTCAATACTTGAAAAGCCGGCCTCGGCGGCAAACGCCAGAAGTTGTTCCAAGGTGTATTCCGGCAAGATCGCCGAGACGAATCCAATCTTCATCGCGTTCACACCTTCGCGTCGTTGGCCCAAACCGCTATAACTCGACCCACGCCCCACCTTGATGACTCTTTGCAATCGCCTCGCAGAGCAGCAATTCCCTGTGTCCATCCTCAAAGGTCGGGAACCCCGGATCAGACGTACCGCCATTCTCGATCCAGTGATACACCGAGAGTGAAAGCTGTTTGAACGTGTCGGCGAATCCTTCCGTATGACCTCCGGGATAGTGGCTGATTGAGGCTGCGGGAAAGGCGAGCAAGGCGGGGTCGCGCAGCAGAATTTCATTCGGCTTGCCGCGATTTCCAATCCAAAGCGTCTCTGGCGATTCGCTGTCCCAGATGAACGCGCCCTCGGTCCCGGCGACCTCCAGCAAGAGCCGATTCTTCCTTCCCGCCGTCACCTGCGAGACATGAAAGACGCCACGAATTCCTTCCTCCCAACGCAGTAGGACGGCGGCATGGTCTTCCGTTGTGATCGCGACAGATTCGGTTTCGCGTGTGTTTTCGTCGAGACGCGAAAAGGTCTCTGCCGACCCCTTGGGACGAAATCGAGTGGGATGGAATGTCGCGAGATCCGCCATAACGGCCTTGATGGGCTTGCCGATCACGAATTGGGCCAAGTCCATCCAGTGTGTGCCGATGTCAGCCACTGCGCGAAGGTTTGTCCCGCCGTCGGCCTCGACACGCCAGTTGTAATCGTCGGGACGGAGCAGCCAATCCTGTGTGTAAGATCCCGTCACGCTGAGGACGTTTCCGATATCCCCTCGCGTCACGCGCTCGCGCATCTCGTGGCAAAGCGGGTAGAACCGCACGTTGTAATTGACCGCGGCAGCTTGCAAACGCCGGACTCGAGATAATTCTCGCAATGTCGCGGTCTCAGCGGAAGTGATCGCGAGCGGCTTTTCACAAACAAGATGGCGGCCCGATTCGATGACCCTCCGGGCTTGATCGAAGTGCGCATAATTTGGTGAGGCGATATGAACGGAGTGCACTTGGTCGTCGGCGAGAAGGGAGTCGAGGTCATCGTAGACTCGGTCGATCCCAAGTCGTTGGGCCAGAGGACGGGCTCGGGCGGGACTCGATCCCAAAAGACCGATCACCTCAACCCCGATCCTACGGAGGGCCTCTGCATGAACGGGGCCGATAAAGCCTCCGCCGATGAGGGCTGCCTTGTGGCTACCAGTGACAAAATCAGGAGTCACCATGGATTCGCAACGCCTTCCTTCATCACCTACCCGCGCGGTTTCAAAACCTCGCCAGGCCGAATAGCATCCCGATGATCAAACCCGCCACGTGCGCACCATTGGCCATCGGGAAGAGCCCGGTGAATCCCAACAATAGCCACATGAGCATAATTCGGACTGACTGAGGAGCCAACACCATTCCCTGTTCCGGCTCGTTGCGGCCTTTCATCCAGAGATAGCCGAAAAGCGCATAGCCAACCCCGGAGATCCCGACCCACGGGATTAATCGATCATAAAAATTCAACACATAAAGATACTGACCGATATTTGAAGTGACTGCCGATACCAAGACAATGATTGCTAGCATCTTGGTGCCCCGGCGAGACTCGATGATGGTCCCTTCAACCATCATGGCCCACATATTGAAAATCAGGTGGACGATTCCCGCATGCAGGAAGATGGGAGTAATCAGTCTCCAGACCTGTCCGCGGTGAATCTCATCGAGCCCGCTCGCGATGTTACGTGGTCTTGCCATCGCGGAAAAAGAAAAGAAGGCGAGACGGTCGAGTGACCAGATCCGGAACCAAGGTGATAACTCCTGGGCTACATAAATTGCCACGCAGACGACGACGAGAGATATCGTTAGAGGGCGTCGTTGAACGTTGAGCCTTTCCCAGGTTCCCGAGAGATTTCGATAGTTCTTTACGTAAAGACGATCGAGCCGCTCTTTTTCGCGGCGAACGTCGTCGGCGACGCGGGCGGCTTCATGGAAGCGAGGATCGTGGGGATCTTTGAGGTAGGCCTCCAGTTCGGCGCGAGCGCGGTCCCTCTGATCTTCATCAATTACCCAGATCGCCCAGCCATCCTTTGACTTGATCGGCTTCGAGGTGATTCCGAGGGCGAGCAAGTCATCGCAGAAGCGCGTGGGGTCCGTCGTCGCGGGAAGGGTGCCGATCAGTCGCAACTCAACGTCCTCTACCTGGGCCGAGGTCCGGTTCATCTCCCTGATATCATAGCCGGACAGCGAGGATCGAGGGGAGTCTCGATTGGTCTCGGTCCGTCACTGCGCGAGAAGTTCCAGCGTTCGCTTCACAAACGCTGAGGCGGCGGCCAGACTATCCGCCGGGGCCGACCTTAACCCCTGAGCGCGCTCGAACGCGTGAAGGTGGGATACATCGAGCGATCCCGGTCGAACATAAAGATTCTCGCACGCGAGCATAAGGCAACGTAATCCGGCCTCACGGTATCCCTTGGCGTAAACCAATGCCCGGAGGCAGCAAAACATGGCCTCGTAGCTCAGAAATGTCACGTCCGAGGCGTCACCTTGACCCGTCGTATGGATGTTGGCGGCGGCTTCGAGCCTGTCGCCAGCTTTGGCCAAGAGGGCGCCGATCCGGTTGGGAGCTTCCTTGTCCTCAAAGAGGTAAGGACTTTCCAGACACTTCTTCAACGTATTGACAATGGCCATCGCGGGTAAGTCTCCAGGCGGTCGGGCGTCGCGTTATGGTCCGGCTCGCGCCGAGTGACTTATTTCGGGGTGACCGCTTTTTCTATGGCTTGGGTCTTCTCGGCGGGGGAAGCCGTCGCTGTCTTCTTGGTCGCGGGTTGCTCTTGCGGCTTGGTCGTGGGAGAAGGAGTCGAAGGACTCACTGGAGGTGTGACGCCGCTGGCGGACGATCGCCTCAAGCGGCTGAGGTCTCGCTCAGGCTCAGGCTCGGTGCGCGGGCCGGGCGTCGTCGGTCGGCTCACACCGAACCGGCCCATGAGGTTTCCTTCGGAAAGCATCTGAACCGACGCGGGAGCACAGATTTCGACCAACGGCGACGGGTAGATCCCAAACCCGAGAGTGACGACTGTGGCAAGCACGATCGAAAGCGCGACTGGAGAAGGGACTGGTCCGAACGTGCGGCCTGTGGAATTCCGCAGGAACATCGCCTTCAGAACGCGCACGTAGTAAAACGCCGAGACCACACTATTTAAGAGCCCCAATCCCACCAGCCACAAAAGCGTGAGGCGACCACTCGTCGGCTCGCGAAGCGCCTCCATGAACATGGAAACTTTCCCAAAGAAACCGGCGAGGGGCGGCATGCCGATCAATGAAAGCATCAGCAGCGTGACGCAAGTGGCAAGTCCGGGATGAGAAGAGGCGAGCCCGTTCAGGTCCTCGATCTCATCACTTCCCTTGTCCTTCGCCATCCAACATGCCAGGGCGAAGGCACCAATGTTCGCAAACGCATAGGTGACAAGGTAGAACAGGACCGCACCTGCCGCCGCCGATCCATTCGTCGACATTCCCGCCGCCGCCACCCCCACCAGCATGTAGCCCGCGTGGGCGATGGACGAGTATGCAAGCATTCGTTTGAAGTTCCGCTGAGCGAGCGCCGCGAAGTTTCCATAGGTCATCGAGAGGGCGGAGAGGGTCGCCACAACACCGATCCAGCCGGGAGTCGCAATCCCCGCCGACCCATTCGACCAGGGCCCCAACGCGTGGATTAAGACCTTCATCAAAGCCACGAAACTCGCAACCTTGGATCCTGTCGCGATCCACGCGGTCACCGGCGCGGGGGCCCCTTCATAGGCATCGGGAGCCCACTGATGGAACGGGACCGCCGCCACCTTGAAACCGAAACCGACGAGAATCAAAAGCACCGCGGTGGCCCCGGCAACGTTGTCCGCGAGACCCGTCATCGGGGTTCCGGGCGCGGGTAACAGCGCCCCGCGAATAACATAAAGCTGCGTGCTTCCGGTCAGTCCGTAAATCAAGCTGAGGCCGAACAAGAACAGCGCTGAAGAGACGGACCCATAGACAAAATACTTTAACCCCCCTTCGGCGGATCGCTTTTTGTCTTTCTCGAATGCCGTCGCCAGATAGAGGCAGATCGTCATCATTTCAAGGGTCAAAAACAGTGTCAGGAGTTCCTCGGCCGCTGTCAGCAGCATCATCCCGACCGTCGACCAGAACATCAGCGCGAAGTATTCGCCCCAATCCTCGGTGAACGACCAGGAAGTCGAGAGCCAGACGACGAGTGTAAGGAGTACCGCGAACAGCAGGTTGAAAAGTTCGGTGAGCCGGTCCCCGGCGATCGTTCCGAAGAACAAAACCGGGTCGGGATTGGACATATAGTCATTGCCGGTGGGGTTGAATAGCCACCACGATTGAGAGCCATAGAGGTTGTTACGCACCAACAGGGGGCATAGCGAGACCGCTAAACAAAGGAGCGACCCGATCAAAGCGAGACGACCGACCGCGTTTTTGCGTTGCTCTGCGGTCTTACCTCGGTATAGGCCGAGGTCCGCCGCAAGCATCACAAGTCCCCAGACCGCGAGAACGGCCTCGGGCGCCAGAATGAAAAAATCATACATATCGACCGTCGAAGCAGCGTCGGGAGGCATCGGCTCGGACCCTTTGCTGTCGGCTTGAGGCGTGGGACTGGGGTATGGAATCAGGCTCGGCTTTTCGACGCGACGACGGATTTCACGTCCCAAACAAACGATCGGAAGGCCGGAAAGCCCAAGCTCTCAGCCTGATAGACTGTCATAGCGGTCGACGTCGGCGGCATGCCAGTGGCGATAACAAAGCAGGATTAAGCCGATACCCACAGCCACTTCGGATGCCGCGACGGTGATGACGAAGATCGCCATCATCACCCCCGTGAGCGGACCTTCGGCGGCGGCGGGAGTTCCGTATCGCCAGAACGCGACCAGGTTGACGTTGGCCGCGTTGAGCATGATCTCGATCGCCATCAATACGGCCACCGCGTTACGTCGAATGAGTACGCCCAGCAGCCCGATACAAAACGAGGCTGCCGCAAAATAGAGGAACCAGGTCAAGGGAATGTCATCCGCCATCGTTTGCGGAACCTCTCACTCGAAGGTGTTATGTTGTGCGATTCCGATTTAAACATCGTGAACGGGGGCGGTCGGAGCAGGTTCCGAAGCAAGAGTTAGATTCAGATCCACCGGCGAATCGGATGTGCTGGCTGGCCTGGACTTAGCCCCGATTCCTCGACCGGCGGTTTCTTCTTCGACATCGCGATGGGCCAGGGCAACCGCCCCGACGAGCGCGGCCGTGAGTAACAAGCCGGCGACCTCAAACGGCACCGCGTAGCGGTTCACCATCTCACGGCCCACGACGCGGGCCATGTCGTCGATCGATTCGGTTCGCGTCGGCATGTTCGCGCCGGGGCGGACCGGGTCGCTTGCCTTGGGGCGGTGGGTCAGCCTTGACCATGCATTCTTATCGACTGATGTCTCAGTCATCGTACCGGCCGAGGTTATCACTTCTTTGCGGTGAACCCCATGCTTGTCGATTCCAAACGCCAGCACGAAAAATAACCCGAGCGTCGCCACCATCGCCGGCACCGCTACGCGAGTTGAGACGGTCGTCGTGTCATCACCCTGAACATTCCGGGTGAGCATGATCCCGAACATTAAGAGAATCGCGACCGCACCGATGTAAACCAGCACCTGGATGGCGGCGAGAAACTCCGCTTCGAGGAGGACGAACTGACAGGCCACGACGAAGAAGAACGCCACGAGAAAGAGCGCCGCGTGCACAAGGTTCCGGGCTAGCACGGTACCAAGGGCCGTCAACAGCCCGATCACCGAGATGAACACGAAGAGCCACTGGATCACTTGGTTCGACTCCGACCCCGAGGATGCCTCGGCAGAACACCAATCATCTCGACTCAACTAAAATCAACGCGCCGCGATTTTCGACCCGGTCACCATGACCCGAGGACCCCCCGGCACGATCGGCATTTCTTCGCTGGACGATCGCACCATTCGATTGAACCAAATCACAAACCAGACGAGCAGTAAGACCGTCGGCCCGGTGACAAGCCATCCCACGAATGCGTTCGGCAGGCGGAAGCCTGCAACCATGAACCGCACACCGGGCCTCAACGCCAGTTCGTACCAGATCGCCGCGATGAACACGTTCGCGATGCTCAGAGGCACCATGAACTTCCAGGCGAAGTTCATCAGCCGGTCCACTCGCATCCGAGGAAGCGTGACGCGGACCCAGAACATCAGGAACACAATGCCAAGCACCTTGGCGAGAAACACCGACATCAAGATCCCATTGATCAAAATATACGGTAGCCAGTTCGGCCCGAGGTAGTTTACGGGAAAGTCGCTTAACGGTGGGAAGGGGATCAACGACCCTCCCCCCAGGAAGAGCGCGGTGGCCAGACAACTCACCCCGAAAACGCTCATATACTCCGCCAGAAAAAAGAGCCCAAACCTCATCCCAGAGTATTCCGTGTGATAGCCGGCGATGATCTCCGACTCGGCCTCAGGTAAGTCGAATGGGGTCCGATTCACTTCGGCGATGCTTGAAATCAGGAAGATGATGAACGCGAGCAACCCCGGTGGGGACATGACAAACCAGCCGGTCTCAAGTTGCCTATCGAAAATGTCAACCAGGCTCAGGCTACCCGCCCAGAGGACGATCGGAATCGTGGAGAGAACCTGAGGGATCTCGTACGAGACGAGTTGAGCCACGGCCCGCATCGCCCCGAGGAGCGAATACTTGTTCCGGCTCGACCAGCCGGCGAGAAAAATCCCCATTGGCGAGAGGCTCGATACCGCCACCAGATAAATCATCCCCGAAGGGAGGTTGACGGGAGCCATGCCGACGCCGAACGGAATGACCGCGAGAACCAGAAACGCCGAGACCAGAATCAAGACCGGGGCCAAAATGTGAACCCACTGGTCGGCCGACCGAGGAACGATATTCTCCTTAGTCAGCAGCTTGATCGCGTCGGCGATCGGTTGCAACAAACCAAGAGGGCCGACCCGGTTGGGTCCGATGCGGTCCTGAAATCTGGCAGCAACTTTCCGCTCGGCCCATACCAAATAGGCGACGATCCCCGGAAACACCCCGAAAAACCCCACGAATA
>JAYVYS010000898.1:0-3307 GCA_043784005.1 Isosphaeraceae bacterium | reverse complement strand
CGGGTCAGGCGCGCGGCGACGGGAAACGAGATCGGCCCGCCCTCGGCCATGAGCTGGCCGATGTTCTTACCCGCGATATACTCCATCACAAGGTAGCAGCGCCCGTTCGATTCGCCTTCATCGTAAATCCGCACGAGGTTTTCGTGTTGAAGTTGCGCTCCGACAAGCGCCTCGCGATGAAAACGAGCGATCGCGCGCGGGTTGTTGACGCGCTCCGTCGTCAGAATCTTCACCGCGACCCGGCGGTTTAAGCGCGTGTCACGTGCGAGATAAACCCGGCCCATTCCCCCCTGCCCAATCAAGTCGAGCAGGACATAGCGATCGATCTTGAACCCAGTCGATTTTCCGGCGATAAGCTGTTGCGCCTGCCAAAGCGTGAGCACTCCCGATTGCACCGCCTGCCGCGCCAGACGGCGGTCGATGTGTTCGAGGATCCGTTTTTCGGGCGGGATCGCGTCCCAGCAAGGCTGTAGCGACGGCGCGTCGGTGAGCCCACTTTGAAGCGAAGCTTGCCAGAAACGCGAGGCCGAGGGCTCAAGCATGAGGGAACAACCTGATCACGCGCACTCCCCTTAAACCGGGAGGAACTCATCAAATCGACCCTCTAATCTAACACCCCGATCGAGGCTCGAACAAGCCCCAGGGGTGCTGGCTCAGGGCCGTTCGGTTCTCAGCAATCGGGCGTGGTGAGCGGCCGTAGGACCTCCCTCTTCGGGTGCATGACGATCCGACGGGTGGCGGCGGCGATGCTGGGGAATCCCAGCGCGCGAAGCGGACCCAGGACAAGATTCCGCGCCTCGGCCAATATCTCCGGTCGGCCTGCGCCTGGAGCCACCGGCAGACTATCGACTCGAAGGCCTGGAGGTCGATTGCCTGGAGGATCTCCCAGACCCCGCTTTTTGGCGAGCGTCTTGGGCCGCGTGAAGTCTAGAGAGGCGACAACGTCCGCAGGCAAGTTTCTCCCAAAGTCCACGACGCCCTGGAGCCCGCGCATCCCGGCCATCATCGCCAGGACGATCACTGACAATACCGCCCGAAGAGGATGTCGCTTGCCATCAGCGCGTTGCGGATCGAGAATTTGCTGGAATGGTTCGGGGAGGCTGGCAGTTGCATCCATGCGAAGAAACTCACGGGTGTCAAGGCGTCCCCTATCTCATAACTCCTTCCTCCAAGGTGTCAAGACGATCAAACGCCTGATGTATGGGCGATCGGGATTCGCTCTCTTGAAGGTTCGAGTCGTGAACGAGGCGTGATCGAAGAATTCAAGGATCGATGGCCAAGATAGGGGCTTTGTCACCAAAAATGCGCGAGAACCACTTTTCCGCGCTCATTTCCAGGCTTGGCCATGTTCAGGAAAGATGCGGCTCAACGATTTGTCGGGATGTCGGCTTGAAGGCGTGTGGCTTCCGCCTCGGCACGGCGGACGAGGTCGTCTCTTTCTCGGGTCGCCCGTTGCTCGGGCGAGGTCGTGAAGGCGGTTCCCAGGGGAGTCGCCTTGACAATCTGGAGGACCGGCGTCGCTACGGTCCGTCCCAGGTCACGGACGCGGTCGGCGCTGGTCTCGGCGACGTTTTTCGCTCCAGACAGGATTTTATCGCGGACGTCGGGAATGCCGGTTCGTTGCAAGATCTTTCCACGATACTCGTGTCTCTGTTCCGAGTTTTGTTTGACACGAGTCCATAAGGAAGTACCTTGACGGTAGACGATGCTCGGCTTGCCGCCGTGGCCGAATTTCAGTGTCATCGACTGAAAGCCGTAGTCGTATTCGATGGAATTCGCCGTATAAATGACGCGCGGCGCACCTGGGAGCATCTGAGTCTCCAGGTAGACCTTGGCTCCCGTTTTCGGATGATGGACCACGATGATCGAGGGGCCTCCCGGTAGCATGGGCCCCTGAAACGATCGGTCACCTGTGTAGTAATAACGATGCACAAGGACGACGGGCGGGATCTCGACATGCAGTCCGCCGTTCTCGGTCGGGCTGGTGAGCACCGCGGGGTTCCCCATCGGGTCGACGCGAGGGTCGAGAACCTCAATCTCAAGGGCGGGCGGCACGGGTGCCACTCGCTCTCTCCGCCCCTGGCGGAGCTTGATTTCGAGGTCCTTGTGCGAATCGATCAGCTTCTGTGAGAGGACGCGGTCGCCGACCACGGCGGCTCCGGCTTGCAGTTTACTGGGAGAGGCCACCGGGACGGGGACTGTGGACTCGACCGGGGACTGGGCTCTGGCCTGAGTGATGGTCATCGCGACCCAACAGAAGGCCGTCATCCTACCGAACGCGACGCGGATCATTCCGGAACCTCCTTTCCGTCGTGGTGACCGGTGGTTGGACATGGTCAGCGATAGGTCAATTCGACTTCGACCCGATCGACGCTTTTGAAATACTCCGCGATCAGCCCATTCTTGCCCTCGAACGGCAATGGACGAAGGGGCAACTCTCGCTCGACCCAGAAAGGCGGGATCTGAAGCGCGAAGAGGATCGGGCGGCCAGAGGGCGTCGCGGGGTCGGTCAGGTCGGGATACGCCCCATAACCCCGAACGCGAATGATGAACTGGTTGCGTTTGATGTGTGCGGTGAATCGGGAAGGAAGAGTGGCCCCTCGCAGAATGATTCGCGGAGGGGCGGGAGAAGCCGCTACGAGCGGCGGATTCGACTGCGGGACGATCGGGTTCTGATCCGCCTGAAGCCCGAGTGACCAGTACCCGTCGTCGCGGATCGTGAGTGCCACGTTTGAGATCGAGCAGTGTCCGTTCACCAGACTCGCCTGGACAAGCTTGAAATAAACCAACGTCGATCCCGCAACGGCCGGCAGGCCTGGAGTGAGCGTCGGACTTCGCAATAATTCGGCGATCTGGCTGACGGCGACGGTCGAGGCCGCGGGAAGTGTCGAAAGATATTCGTATGGCGGAATCTCGCAGAGAGCGATCGGTCGGGAATGGTGACTCGATACCTTGTGCCGCACTCCCGGCTCACTGGCACCCGCCATGCCGAGAACCGTCAGCCCGCTCGTCGCCAGAAATCGCCGCCGATCGGTTCGCATGAGCATCCTTTCACGCCCGAGCCGTTTCCTTACCCTCAATTCTCGCACGGCCGACACGTCAATCCTTGACTCCCGAAAGCCTCGACAAGATTCCGCGCCGGGCAGGAGCCGTTGGTTTCTTGCTAAGATCCGCGCCGGTGCCACCGCGGGTGTTGGTTGCCTGGACGGGCAGCGGAGGAAGCGGGGGCAGCGAGGATATGGCACCATTGGCGATCGGGTTGGCCGCCGCCGTTCTTGTCACGGCTCCGTCCACTAAGACGCCTGCG
>JAYVYS010000897.1:0-3010 GCA_043784005.1 Isosphaeraceae bacterium | reverse complement strand
GTCACGTTAACTACGCTTTGATGCTAAGATTACGCAAGATGGGTGAGATGGATAAATCACAAAACAAATCTACCAGACATCGCAGCGATGTCAACTCTTCAGATTTTCCGATTCAGGAAGACTGGAGAAACGCGGCTTGACGAAGCGGACGTGACGGTTTTGGCGAATTCGGGCACTCCTGACCTTGAACGATGGACGCCGTGGAGTGGGGTAGTCCCACCCTTGTCGGGTGGCAGGTGAGCGCAGTGTGGCTTGAAGTCATCTTGCGCGGGACATCGGTATATATTCCGAAGGACGTCCCGTACAATGAGTGTGTATGCTCAGGAGTTAGGTCGTAGCACCACGAGGTCGATCCGGCGGTTGCGGCGTGGGGGTTTTTTCGATGAGTGAAGGCGACGACGATAACTCGGACGACAAGACGCGTGGTGTTTCGAGGCGAATCGTTCGGCCGTCTCCGGCCGCCGAGGTCCCAAATCGCGCCACCGCCATTCCGCCCGCAGACCAGCATGCGCGATCCGCCGGCCCTGCCCGTGTCCCCGATGCCGTTGAACGGCCGCCGATTCCCCGTCCGAACTGGCCGCCGTCGCGTCCGGGGCCGTCGGACTCATCACCCCATTCCTCCGCCCAAGAAGACGGGGAGGACGAAATGCGCACACGCGGAGTTCGCCGGCTGTTGCCCAAGGGCCCGCCGACCCAGGCCGCGCGGCCGGTCGAAGCTCGCCAGCCGGCTCGGCCCGTTTCGCCCGCACCCAACCTTCCCCTGAGCGGTCGCCCCGGTATGGACGGTCGTGGCATGTCGCAGGGCGTCCCCGAGTCGCACCAGGGGTTCCCGTCGGAAGCCGAGGGTTTCGAGCAAGTTCCGCCACCAATAGGCTTTCAGTCAACGAACCCGAGAAACGTTCCATTGTCCGGCGGGCGGACGCAACCGGCCCAGCGGCCGGTGCCTGATCGCTCGACCGGATCGTCGGAGGAGTACCTTGAGTTCCACTTCGACAAAACGCGAGGCGTCCAGCCGGTCCCGCCTTCCCCCTCCCCAAATGTTGGATCTGCCCCCCAGACCCCCGGGTTTGAGGATCGCCCCCCGCCACAGGCGCATCATCCGATCGGTCCAGCCCAACGCGTGGCACCGCTGGTTCAACCTCCCCGCGAGCCGCGTCTCGACCCGCCGCGCAAAGCGTCAGAGAAGTTATTACCTCCTCCCGTACGGCCGCTCCCGGTTGAAAACGACCCTTTCGGAACACGGATGATCGGCGATGATCTCGACGCCGACTCAAGCCGCCAGCTCGAAATTCAGTATTACAACGCCAAGCGAAAGTACTGGACCAATCTGGAACCGCTGTACCCGACCGGAAACGTGATCGGCCGCGGGTCGTTTCGTACGACCGGACCGTATGCCGATTTTCTCGCCCATGAGCACGTGCGTATCTGGTGTGAGGGAGAGGCGCTTTTCGCGTCCGAGGGCTCGACGATCAACGGCGCGTACTTAAACGTCTCTCCCGACCGCCCTGTCCCGCTCCGAAGCGGTTCTCGCTTCCAGATCGGTCTCCACGTCATCGAGTTCGTCCAAATCGACCCTGTCCAGGCACCGTCGATCGAACCCCTCACGAGTGACACCGGCGAGGTCTTTCGGTGCGCCGCGATGGTGCCCCTGGCGGCACTCGATTTTCTGGGACCCGACGGCAATCCGTCACATCGCTTTCCTCTAACCAAGCCCGAGGGAACGGTGCTTGGCCGCGAGGCGGAAAAGTGCGACATCGTGCTGCTGGGAGACGGCCAAGCCAGCCGACGTCACGCGAGAATTTTCCGACGCGACGATCAGTTCTGGCTCGAAGACCTTACGAGCTCCAATGGAACCTTCCTCCGGCTCACCGGCCCGACCCCGTTACGATCGGGCTCACCCAAAATGCCCGCGCTTCTCGACGTCCTGCGGATTGGCGACGTTCTGATCCGCGTTGTCGAACTCTAAGCTCGCCGATGCGATTGACTCGTCAGTCGGAGTGACCGAGGTTTCATCGACTCGCCGGAGGAATCGGCCGCGTCGTTAACTGGCGGCTCGGAGCCGAGCCAACCGACGACGGATCGGTGGCAGGCCGAGTGCGAAAATCCAGGCAGCGCAAAGGACGCCAAGTGTCGTCAGGCCGAGGCCCCCGAGGTTCACCTCGGTCACCTTCAATCTGGAGAGGATCTCCCTCCACCAGATCGGCAAGGCGACGACAGCGGCGAGAATTCCAAGTCCGATTGCCGCCACGTAATAGGTCCGATCGTTGTCGTCGGCGTCGCGCGACCAGGTCGTTAAATCCTTATCGGCGGGAACGCGGCCTTCGAGCGTTCCCCCGAGCAACCCATTGGCGAAACCGTCCCAGTCGGGTCCGTGGCCATGAACGACGAGATAGCAACCCCGAAATAAGATGGGCTCTTGCTGGCGGTGGAGAGTCACGGCGGACTGGATGAGTGTGGCCATCTCGGCCTTACGGTCGCGGAACGCCAGGTTCAAGGCCATGAGCCGCCGGTTACCCTCGTGCTTGTAAACGTCGGCACCCATCAGACAGCGCACATCGTAGGCGATCCATCGCGTCTCCCAATCAAAGCCTTGGCGAATGACCTCGTCGGTCACCTTGACCGAGGTGGGCAGAGAGAATCCCGTGCGTTGGCGGCGCTCCTCGCCAAGCCGCTCGGTGTACTCGGTGAAGCCCGGCAATTCGTCGTGCACGCAGAAGGCGACCACGGTCGGGCAGTTGACACGGAAGGCGCGCCGGATGGCCTGGAGGTCGTTGCGAATCGCCTCACTGCGGCGGGTACTCGCGGCTTCGCGAGCAATGCCAATGGGAAGGAGTACCGCGATTCCGCGGAGCGTGGGAACGCCGGCCGAAGCGTTGACGATCTGCTTGCAGAGCCACTCAAGCCGGGCCTTCGCTTCGGCGTCCATGCGCCCGAGGTGGGAGGCACCGGCAAGGCTCAGATACACGCCTGTCGCCGTCGCATAAACGTGGATAGGGGCGTCGGGAGCGCC
>JAYVYS010000896.1:0-8328 GCA_043784005.1 Isosphaeraceae bacterium | reverse complement strand
TGTCGTCTTGCCGAGTCCCGGAGGGCCGTCGAAGAGAATGTGCGGCAGGGGCTCGTTCCGCTTGCGAGAAGCCGAGAGGGCGACCGCGAGGCGCTCGGCGACCTTACGCTGACCGATGATTTCGTCGAGCTTCTGAGGACGAAGCTTTTCGTCGACCAGATCGACGGGCCGGGGATCATCGCGATGACTTCGATCGTCGTCTTCCGGATTGCCCGGGCCTGTTCCGGTGATGATCGCTTCTCGCATCACGCAAGTCTCCGGGTTAAAGGGTCGAGGCGGTAACGAGCGGGTTGGCGAACCCCACCCTGATCTTCGTTATCGGTTTTGCTGGTAGATCGCATCGATCATGTCCGCCACGCTCTTGAACTTTTTTTTGCCCGTCAACGCTTTGTCGATTGCTTGGCGTGCCTGAGTTTCGTTGTGCCCGACCGAGAGGAGCGCCGCGAACGTGTCGCGAATCACATCTGGTTCGGCGTTGTCAGGCTGTCCGTTGGTCTCGACGGACGTCTGTCCGTGTGGATCGATGTCCGACGTCTGCCCGACAATCAGCGTGAACTTACCGACCTTACGCCGAAGCTTGGCCACGATCCGTTCGGCGGTCGCCTCACCGATGCCGGGAAAGGTCGCGAGCATGGTCACGTCCTGTTCCTGGATCGCACGGGCAAGCTCGCGGACGGGCCGAGTCATCGCGCGTAACGCTTTGCGCACTCCGACGCCATCGACCGAGCAAAAGATCTCGAAAAACTCCCGATCGATCGCCGAGAGAAACCCGACGAGCCGCGGCGTCATCCGCGCGCCCATCTGTCCCCCTTCAATATAGAAGACGGTGTGCAGGCTCACCAACTGCCCTACCTTTTGCTGAAGCTGCCGTCGTGTGTGTTCGGGGATCAAGACCTCCATCTCCACCGGCTCAACCGCAAGGATCAGCTCATCTTCTCCAACCGACCGAAGCATTCCTCGAATTTGCGTGATCACCGATCGCTTCCTTTTTTCCCAATGGTCGGGACAAGATACTCTGACAATTTGTTCAGGTATTATGCGCGAGAAAATTCAAGACTGCAAGAGCGACTCGAAAACGACGACATTCATGACCTCCCCACTTTTCGGAGCCACTTGATGATCGAAGAGGCAATCGCTCAGGGTGATTCGCGGCGAGCATCTATCGACGGCGAAGGAGGCGGCATCGAGAGTCATCGGTTCGCGTGAAAATGATTGAATCCAACGACTTGCTCACAATGCTTATTTCCAGACGTCGACGTGTGAGATGTGGAACATGCGACCGATCGCGTTGAGCGCGGCGTTGATAGTCCAAGTGTAGGCTCGAAAGACGCGAGCCATCGTTCGACACTGCCCATTCGTCGCGACTCACGTGTTTCCCTGTTCGAAAATCTCAAAAAAATATCGCGCGACTCACGAATTTTTTTTCGAGCGCATGCTGTGGGAAGAGTGATCGAGAAAGCCGACGAGACAATGCGGCTCTTCGCGGATCGATCGAAGGCGTCTTCTGTTGAAGCTAAGGAAAAAATAGTGAAAAAACGAAGCAACGAAAAATCAACTAATTATGCAATCATTTATTGAAATATTGTATATTAAGAAATTAACGCGCAAGGTTACAACGAATTGAGTATTATGTCACCGGGAAAAAGCCCAAAAACGAGCGGAAATCGCGAGCAATGCTCTTGCTCAGTCTTCCCCCTCGTCATAGATTTCGCTATGACAGGTCTGGTACGACCGAATGTTACGGCGTCGGTCGACAGGATCACTTCTCTTGTCACCTGAGGGTTCAAGACGATGGCAGTAAAGAAGACCACCAAGGCGAGCGCCCTGAAGACCGCAGCCCCAAAGACGGCTCCGGCTCCGAAGAAGGCTGCGACCCCGAAAGCGGCCGCTCCGAAAAAAGCGGCTCCGAAAAAGGCCGTGGCCAAAACGGCTCCGGCTCCGAAGGCTGTTGCTCCCAAAACCGCGACCAAGACGTCTCCGGCTCCCAAGGGCGCTGCACCGAAGAAGGCTGCCCCGAAGGCATCGACTCCGAAGGGTATTGCCCCGAAGCATTCGGCTCCCAAGGGTGCTGCTCCAAAGACATCGGCTCCCAAGAAGGCCGCTACTCCCAAGAAGAAAGCCGCGCCGGTCAAGCTGACCGATAACCAGTCCGGCCTTCTCAAAAAGGTGGCCGAGACGAAGGACTCCGGCTATCCCGCCACCAAGGCCGAGGGTCGCGTGATTGACTCGCTTCAGACCAAAAAGCTAATCAAGCGTGGGCAAAAGACCAAGGAAGGCAACATTCACTACTTGGTCACCAAGACCGGCGAGAAGCACCTGACTCCGTCCGCTCCCGCGAAGGACTGACCTTGTCCGCTCCGTGCAATATCGATTACCGACGATCGGCGGCGATCGTTCACCCCGTCACGTCGAGGACAGGGCGGAATTGAGATGAGCACGAGGCACCCCGCTACGGCCACGGCGGCAGCGATGCGGGGTTGTATGACGTGAATTGACGACCTCCCGACGCCGAGAATCGCCTTGGCTCGCGACTCGTCAGCACGGAAGTGGATCATCATAAAACGGTGAGCAGTCGACCAGGCGGGCGACTTCGCCGTCGTGTACAGCCATCTTGGCCCCGGCCCAGAGGCTGCTCCCGGCGAATCGCCCATCCTTACTCACGCAGTAGAATTTGACGTCGAAACTCGGGCGACCTTTCGCGTCGCGCAATCGCGCGTCGCGATTTGTTGCTACGATACGTTTGCATGCTTCGAATGTAGCATCCTTTGGAGATTTGCCTGCGCGCAGTGCCTCAACCATTGTGTGGCTTGACAGGTTCAGAAGATTCGCTTCGCCGCGCCCCGTCGATCCTGCCGAGCCGAATTCGTTGTCGAGCCAGAGCCCTGCGCCCAGGATCGGTGAATCGCCCACCCGACCGGGGATCTTGTAGAAGAGGCCGGAGGTGGTTGTCACACAACCTAGGTTGCCGTGCGTGTCCAGAGCCGAGCAGTGGATGGTCCCGTGTTCGCGAATGCCGAAGAATTCCCTGACGGCGGGAGATAGCTCGTTGTCGGGCGGTGCGATCCAATCGCTATCCTTGCGGCTGGTTTCTTTCCAGTGCAGCCAGATTTCGCGCGCTTCATCGGTCAGCAAATTAACCTCGGGAACGCCGTGCGCACGGGCGAACTTCAGCGCTCCTTCGCCAACAATCAGGCAATGGTCAGTCCGCTTCATTACCAAGCGAGCGACCGCGGCGGGGTGCATCACGTTGCGAATCGAAGCGACTGCGCCGCCACCGTGCGTCGGTCCGTGCATCACGGCCGCATCGAGTTCGACCACGCCTTCCTCGTTGGGGATGCCACCATAGCCCACCGTATGATCGCTCGGGTCGGCCTCGACAATCGCGACCCCGGCGATCGCCGCATCCAGTGGATCGACTCCAGCGCGGATCAGCTCCATCGCCTTCTCGACCGTCCTCAATCCGTTGTCGCTCGAGATCACGACCGGTCGCAGGACTCCCACGGGTTGCGGGGCCGAGGCCCCCAGCGCGGTGACTCCAAGACTCGCGGCCACCCCCGCTGAGAAAAACTCGCGCCGGTTCAGACCAAATTGCACGCCTTTCATGAAGATTCCTTTAGATAGTAGAATGTGATTGACGTGGGCGTTTTCCTGCACAGCGCAGAGCCGAACACGATTTTAATGCCTCGGCGTGTAATGAGCCAACGCCGGGCCGACGGGTCCGTTGGAAAATGGCGGAAAGGAGGTCGGTAATCTCCATCCTGACCCCGACCGCGAAAGCGTCTCGCGAGCCACGTGGTTCCCCTTAAAAACGAACACGAGGGGGGTTTGCGCGGATTGCGTGAATCGGTCGATGTGCACTCGGTTTGGACTTGGCCGATTTGCGGCTTGCGACTATGATCCCGCCGCCGTCTCCGCGCCTCGACACGATCTTGGTGTGGCGGCACTCCGAAATTTAAGCGTTTCCCGCGAGAGGTCGAACGGTCATGGAAGACACGTCGGCGACACGAAGGAATCGATCGTTGCGAGGTTGGCCGGTTCCGGCCAGGATCGCGTTCGCCATCCTCACTGTGACGTTTGCGACTCTCTCCGAGGGATGTAGTCAATACATGGGCACGACCTCGGCAAGCTTCCTTCGAAAGGTGAGGGAGGCGGACGACCCCAACGTCCGTTACCTCGCCTATGCGAAGCTTGCCAATCCGAGTTGCTACGAGAGTCCCGAACAGAAAGCTGAGGCGGTTCGCACCTTGGTCGGGTCACTTGAGAAACGAAACGAACCCGTTGCGAGCCGCGCCGTGATCTTGCAGACGTTGGGTGCATTGCGCGATTCTCAGGCGCGCGATGTCGTCCTCAAGGCGACCAATGATCCCGAGCCGATTATTCGCGTTCAGGCCTGTCGGGCGCTCGGGAAGGTGGGAAGCCCCGAGGATGCGACGGTTCTGGCTCGCGTCATGTCGACCGATACGCTTGAGGATTGTCGAATCGCGGCGATCGAGGCGTTGGGCGAATTGAAGCCGAACGACGCTCGAATTCATGCCGTGCTCGTGGCCGGGATGCAGCATGACGACCCCGCCACACGCCTCGCATCTCTCGATGCGCTCCGGTCAATCAGCGGAAAAGACTTTGGAGTTGAGGCGATGGCCTGGCAGACGAACTTTCTCAAAGAGCCGTCCCAATCGCCCGAGAAGAGTGGTCAAACTCTCATGGCCTCACCGGCTCCGGCGACCGGTAAAAGGGAAGTGAAAGTCGCACCCGTCGCTTCAATGTCGTACCCGCCTCGACTTGTTCCGCGCACCGTCGCCGACCCCGACGCCCAGGCCGCGAGCTTCTTACCGGCCCCGGCCCCCGCTCAACCTGGCGACGCACCCGCGACTCCGAACTACCCGGCGCACAACCCCAACCTGCCGCCCAATCCCGGGGGCCGTTGAGGTCGAAGATCGACTTCTCCCTCTTCGTCGATGGTCATCGGTTCTTCAGCCGCCATGGCTCGATTGGCTCGGATCGTGCGATAATCAAAGAGAGCGGCGAACTTGAGCCGTTCGCACCGTGTCGGCATCAAGCGCGACGCGAAGCGAGACGAGCACATGGCACGAGGACGCATCGGCTGAAGATTCATGGATACGCATACGTTAGGACTTCTAGAGTTTGACAAAGTTCGCGCGCTCGTTGCGTCGCGCGCGGCCTGTTCACTGGGCAAGAACGCGGCAAGGCAGATGGAGCCCAGCCGCGACCCCGGCGAAGTCCGCGACCGCCAGGCCCTCACCACGGAGATGACCGAGATTCTGGTCTCGGGCCTCTCGCCTCCCTTCGGCGGCCTGCACGACATTCGTGCGAATGTTCGTCGTGCGCAGATCAGCGCCACGCTCTCCGCCGAGGAGCTTGCGGAATGCGTTGAGACGCTACGAGCGATCGGCAACCTCGACCGCTGGCTCGCCCGGATCGGTGAGGAATTCCCCCGGCTCGGCTCATTGAAACGCGGGGTCGGCGAGTTCTCCGGAATCGTGACAGCGATTGAGTCGTGCATCGACTCACGAGGCTCCGTGCTTGATACCGCGAGCCGAAAGCTTTCTGAGATCCGACGCGAGATCGGTCAGGTCGAGACCAAGATACAAGATACGCTTCGTCGGATGCTTCGCTCTCCCGAGATCCGAAGGATTCTCCGCTACCCCAACTTCACGATGGTGGGGCATCATTACGTCTTGCCGATCGCGAAAGACCATCGCGGCGAGATCCAAGGCTCGATCCATCGCACCAGTGCCAGCAATGAGACGGTCTTCATCGAGCCCCAGGCGATCGCCGAGCATTCGGCCCAGCTTTCCTTTCTGAGGGCACGCGAGGACAAGGAAGTTCGTCGGATCTTGCGATGGCTCAGCGCCCAGGTCGGTCAAGAAGCCCTCCCGATTCTCAACAGCCTAGATATCCTCGCCGAGCTCGACCTGATCCACGCACGAGGCCGCTATAGCCTTGACTACCGGATGTCGCCCCCGGACTTCAATACCGAGGGCAAGCTTGCTCTCAGAGGCGCCAGGCATCCGCTTCTCGAAGCCCTCTTCCGAAGCGACGCCGCCTTGTTGAAACCGCCAACGCCGGAAACGGTTAAGGAAGACCAAGGACTCACAAGCGAAGATCCTGTCGATCCGACTATCATGCCTGTCCGGCCGCCGTCTCCCGCCCCTGGCCGCACGGTTGTTCCCATCGACATCCACCTTGGCCTTCGGTTTCAGTTGCTGGTCGTCACTGGCCCGAACACCGGTGGCAAGACCGTGGCCATGAAGACGGTGGGGTTGCTCGCGGTGATGGCTCAGTCGGGCCTGCATATCCCCGCCCATCAAGGTTCGCAGCTTCCCGTCTTCGACGAAGTCCTTGCGGATATTGGTGACGAGCAGAGCCTTGAGCAATCGCTCTCAACGTTTTCTTCGCACATTCGCCGGGTGACCGACATTCTCGGCAAGGCGACCGAGAAGTCTTTGGTGATCCTCGACGAGATGGGAGCAGGAACCGATCCCGCCGAAGGGGCGGCACTTGGGCGAGCCATTCTCGATGAGCTTGACAGCATCGGCTGTAGAGCGATCGTCACGACACACATCGGTGACCTGAAGACTTATGCGTTCACAAACCCCCGCGCGGAGAATGCGGCGGTTGAGTTCGATATTGATTCGCTGATGCCAATGTACCGAATCCACATCGGCGACATCGGACAGTCGAACGCTCTTCAGATCGCGCGGCGGTTGAACCTACCCGAACATGTGGTGGCACGCGCGGGTCGGTATCTCGCCGAGAACCGTACCACGCACGGACCCGAGATGGAGATTGTCCAAAAGCTTCGCGCTGATGCGGAGGCCGCGCGTCAAGCGGCGATGGTCGCGCAAGCGGAGGCCGAACGAAGTCGCGAGGCACTCAACCAGCGGCTCACCGACCTTCAGAAACAGGCGGAAAGTGACGCCAGGATCGACGAAGCGCGTGCCCGGATTCAACCCGGCGACCGTGTCGTGGTTCCTCGCTTTGGTTATGATCGTCCTGGCAGGGTTGTCAAAGTCGACACCCGCAAGAAAACCGCCGTCGTGGCCATTGGCGCGATGCAATGGGACGTCAAAATCGAGGAATTGATCCCTCAACTTATCAAGACGCCCGAGGTTCCCGAAGCGCCGACGACTAAAGTCAAGGTCGCCACATCAAAGCTGGGAACGCGCTTGGAAGACTTCCGAGGTTGAACTCGCGAGATGTATCCGCCTTGAAAGACAATCTCGCTCATCACCCGTCGAAGTTGAGCCCGATCACATTCCTGGATTGGGCCGTGTTGGGGTTCGTGATCGTTTCGGGCACCGTCCTTCGGCTCGCGTATTTCGACCAACCGATGCGCGCCGACGAGGCGTATACTTATACGGAATTCGCATCTCGCACTGCGTACGACGCGGTCTCACTGTACACGTTTCCGAACAACCACCTCTTCCACACGCTCCTCGTTCACATCACGGTGAAACTATTTGGACCAGCCTCGTGGGTCATTCGAACGCCCGCGCTCTTGGCTGGAATCGCGCTGATTCCGGCAACGTTCGCCCTGGTCCGTAGACTGGCCGACACCCGTTCGGGTTTGCTCGCCGCGGCGCTGATCGCGTCGTCCGACACGCTGGTCAGCTACTCTGCGAATGCGCGCGGGTACACCCTGCTCTGCCTTATCACACTGCTTTTTATCCTCGTCGCCGATCGCGTCTCCTCGGAAAAGAAGACGCGAGACTGGTTGGCGTTCTTGATCCTGCCCGCGCTCGGGTTTTTCACGATTCCAATCATGCTCTATCCGATGGCGGGCGTGGTCTGTTGGATCGGGTTGCGTCGCTTAGCGGGAATCACCAAAGGGCCGAGACTCGACCGATTGTTCACGGCACTGGTCGTTAGCGGCTTGCTGACGATCACTTTCTATGTGCCGACGTTTTTCCGCACGGGCGTCGGTTCGGTGGTGTCGAATTCGTTCGTTAAGCCGCGAGCCTTTGACGATCTTCGTCGCGAACTTCCCGCCTCGCTGGCGTTGGTCTGGTATCAGTGGAACCTTGACCTTCCACGACCCGTCGCCTTAGGTTTCATCGGGTTTTGGGCGATCGCCCTGTTCTCACCGTCGCCGGGACGCCGCGGGGTGCGCGTGATGACGGGGTTAACTCTGACGCTTTTCGTCGCGTCATTGGCCATCGTGTTTTGTCAGCGGGTAATCCCGTTCGACCGTGTGTGGATCTTCCTCGCGCCGCTCTATCTGGCAACGATGGCGACTGGCCTCTCTTCTCTTCTGACAAAGGGATGCGAGCGCCGGCCGCGCGCTTCGCGAACCGTGGAGACCGCGTT